>RFRA01000024.1 GCA_009924725.1 Actinomycetota bacterium | reverse complement strand
GGATATAAAAAGAAGTAGCGTTCCTTTAATTCGTTTACTTCAAAATAGCCCATTTGGGACGGCCGAACTGGTGCCAAGTGGGCTATTTGCTGCCAATTTGGTCAATGCAAAATCCCAAAACGAAAAGCGTAATGTAGAAAAGCACTTTGTACTTGGTGATTAACCAAGTACAAAGTGCTACCTTACATCTGCGAATGAAATGCTACTTGTAATCGAAGTAATCGCTAGCTTTGTTGATTTACTCCGCGAATTAGGTGGCGAAGCTTTGATTGGCCTTGGTGCAGTTAGTCGTACTTGCTCTTACGACAAAGATAAATTAATCATCGTCGGCCCCGCAGATGCACCCGCTAAATTGCGGAAGTTGGTTGAGTTGATGGAGAGTAACCGCAAGAATTTATTCGGCGATCAAATAGTTGGTCCGCTTAATGAATTAGCGGCCAAACTACAAACCTACAGTTCGTAACCAGAGATCGGCAATAATTTCATGGCCCAGTTTTGAAGGATGAATTCCATCATCTGCTAGCTCAGTCATCGCAATTTCTTGCGCGATTGCCTTGAAGCGCTGATCAAAGGATACTAACTTGGCCCCAAATTCCGCGGCCATCTTGTGAACTACTGCAATTTTCGGATCTAGATCTTCGCGCCATGTTTTCATTTCATCGCGCACTTCCAACAAGAATGGTTCGCAGAGAATTAGTTCAGGGTTTCCATGCGCTTTAGTTGCTGTTAAAACTCGGCGATAGCGTTCTTCAAAATCTTCAACCGAAGTTGGATCATTAGAATCGTATCTACGCCAGACTTCGTTAATGCCAATAGCTACTGAGACTAACGTCGGATTATGGGCCAAAACATCGGTATTCCAGCGGTTTTCTAGGTCAACTAAGCGGTGACCGCTCGTACCAACGTTAATGATTTCTCCAGATAGTCGGCCACTATTTGCGATGTTAAATACGTAGCCATCTCCGTAAGGCGGTTCCACTAACCGACCGCAGTCGGTAACGCTATCTCCAATAAAGACTGTTACATTCGACATACTCTGATCTTAACTAGTCATAACGTAGTTTAGTCGTAATTCGACTATTGCTTTACTCCACAAATTGCGCGCAAACCAATTCATGGCCGCATCAAGAGAGTGTTTATTGAGCAATGATCGAAATCCGTACGAAAAACAGATTCCATAGGAGCACCTAAAAAATCTGGAAGTTCTCAAATTGCACTTTAGATTTGCGATCGCTCTTACCGATTAAAGCAAGCATTACTCCGGTATGAGAACCCGTCATATCGTAGGAGATCTCGCGGATTGCTCCGGGTGGCTGTTAGCCACCACTTTGCTCTATGGAGTCCGGACTTTCCTCGGTGTCTCTAGAAAACTAGCGACAACGCGGTGATCCGGGCGACTCTTCTAAGGCAAAGAGTACGCGACAAAAGTAGCAAGATGAAATGAGTTCCCTTACGCTAACTCCCATGATTACGACAGTTGATGCGGATTTCCTAGCTTTACCACTCGAAAAAGTCTCAGCTGCGGCGCTTAATACGGCCACAAGTGCTGGCGCTTCTCACGTCGATGTTCGAATTGAACGAACCCGAACTGGTCTGCTTTCGCTACGTGATGCTAAGCCAGAATCCCAGTCAGATGAAACTAACTTTGGAATTGGTGTGCGAGTAATTGTTAATGGCGCGTGGGGTTTTGCATCATCTCCTGATGTAAGTGTTGAGTCAGCACAGAAACTTGCGACAACTGCCGTTGCTATGGCAAAGACATCAAAGCCACTTTCAACTGATGAGATTTCAATTGTGCCAGAACCTGTATATGCAAATAAGAATTGGGTTTCTGCTTATGAAATTGATCCATTCGCTGTTTCTGATTCAGATAAAAAAGAACGCCTTGCGTCGCTTAGTTCAAAGTTGCTTGCATCAAAAGGTGTGAATCACACTGGTGCGCACACGATGTACGTTAAAGAGCAAAAGCATTATGCCGACTCTGCTGGAACAAGTACGACTCAACAGCGCGTGCGTATTCAAACTCAGATTGAAGCAATTTCAACTGGTGATCATGGTTTCGAATCGATGCGCACACTCGCTCAGCCAGCAGGGTACGGCTGGGAGTGGATGGATAACTCAAATTGGAATTGGGATGCCGAAATTGAACAGCTACCAACGCTGCTTGCTGAAAAAGTTGCTGCGCCTTCGGTAGAGCCGGGTCGCTACGATCTTTTAATTCACCCAACTAACCTTTGGCTAACAATTCACGAATCAATTGGTCATGCCACTGAACTAGATCGCGCAATTGGGTACGAAGCCAACTATGCGGGCACTTCTTTTGCTACGCCAGACAAACTTGGCACTTTAAAATACGGATCTTCATTAATGAATGTAACCGGTGATCGTAATACTGAACATGGTTTAAGTACGGTGGGTTGGGATGATGAAGGTGTTGCTGCCCAACGCTGGGACATCATTAAAGATGGCGTTTTGGTTGGTTACCAGTTAGATCGCCGAATCGCTGCAGCTGTTAATAAAGATCGCAGTAATGGCTGTGCCTACGCAGATTCACCTTCACGTGTCCCTATTCAGCGCATGCCAAATGTTTCGCTGCAAGCTAATCCGACTGGGCCGACCTTAGAAAAGATGATCGAATCAGTAGAAGATGGCATCTACATTCTTGGTGACAAGTCTTGGTCAATCGATATGCAACGCTATAACTTCCAATTTACGGGTCAGCAGTTCCATCGAATTAAAAATGGAAAAATTATCGGCCAACTAAAGGATGTGGCATATCAAGCTACAACTACTGATTTTTGGGGATCGATGAAGACGGTTGGTGGTCCATCTACTTATGTTCTAGGTGGTGCATTCAACTGCGGTAAGGCGCAACCAGGGCAGATCGCAGCGGTTAGCCACGGCTGTCCAGCTGCGGTATTCGACAAAGTTAATGTTCTCAACACTGTTGCGGAGGCGAGCAAATGATTTCAGCACAAGATCTCGTTGAAATGATTCTTGCTCGTTCGACAACCGATGACTGCATCGTCCTTGTCGAAGATAGCACTCAAGCTAATCTTCGTTGGGCAAGTAGCACGCTGACTACCAATGGAGTAATCGCTCAGCGCAGCGTCACAGTTATTGCCTTTGTTTCCATCGACGGTTCAATGACATCAGCTGCAGTAACTCGAACTAATGTTGATGAAAGCGATATTGATGCACTTCTTTCCGAAGCTACCGCTGCCGCAAAAGCAGCTGGAGCTGCCGAAGATTTTGCACCCCTTGCACGTGATGTAGCTTTTGGAAATTGGAGTGCCCCCCATACTCCAACTGGTCCTGAAGTTTTTGCTAGCTTTGCGCCAGAACTGGGCGAAATGATGCAGCGTTCAAAAGCCGATGCGATTGAATTGTTTGGTTACGCCGAACATACCCACCAAACTATCTGGGTTGGCTCAAAAGGTGGAATGCGATTACGTCATGATTCGCCAGTTGGTCGAGTTGAGATGACTGGTAAGTCTCATCAACGATCTCGTTCCACCTGGAATGGCGTTGAAACCCATGACTTTAAGAATGTTTCGGTTTCAAAGATTGATGCAAATATTCGTCAACGGCTAGAGTGGCAAGCAAAGCGGATTGATCTTCCAGCCGGACGTTATGACACTATTTTTCCGTCTGGCTCTATTGCCGATATTTACGTCTACATGATGTGGGTTTCTGGTGGCCGAGATGCTTTCGAAGGCCAGAGTGTCTTTTCCAAGAAAGGTGGCGGAACCCGCGTTGGTGAAAAACTATCTAACGTTGGGCTGCAACTATTTAGTACACCTAATCACCCAGTGTTTGGTGGTTCACCTTTTATTTCAGCCGCTACCAGTAGTTCATTTACTTCAGTCTTTGACAATGGTCAAAAGCAATCTCAAGTTGATTGGATAAAGGATGGTGTTTTGCAATCTCTGGTTCAGACTAGAGCGAGCGCAAAAGCCACATCACTTCCTTACACACCTATGGGCGATAACTTAATTATGAGTGTTGATAACGGAAGTGGAATTCTAGAAGACCTCATTAAGAAAGTTGATAACGGTTTGCTGCTAACAACACTGTGGTACATCCGCATGGTTGATCCAAACTCATTGCTACTAACTGGCCTGACACGCGATGGCGTTTATTACGTTAAGAATGGCGAAGTACAAGGAGCCACAAATAACTTCCGCTGGAATGATTCACCAGTTAGTGCGCTTTCGCGCATTGCTCATGCAGGTGCAACCGAATGGACTCAACCACGCGAATGGGCTGGAGATGTAACCAGCATGTCTGTGCCGCCGATGGTTATTAAGGATTTCAATATGTCTACCGTGAGCCCGGGCAACTAAAGATGCAGACAGGGCGAAGCGTTGTCTACGCTCGTAACGGTGGGGCCGCTGCCAGTCAGCCACTGGCTGTAAGTGCGGCGATCTCAATTCTTAAAGATGGTGGCTCGTTTATTGATGCTGCGATAGCGCTAAGTGCTGTGATCTGCGTGGTCGAACCTGGCGCATCACATTTAGGTGGAGACGCATTTCTAGTAACTCACCACCGTGGCACCAAAAGCAATCTAGCTTTTAACGGAAGTGGCGAAGGTTCGCATGCTGCAACACCTGAAAACTATCGTGATGGAATTCCACTTCACGGATACAAATCTGGAACCGTTCCGGGGTTAGTTTCTACCTGGTTTGAAGCTCACAAACGCTATGGAAAGTTGCCCTTTTCGCAGCTGTTGGCCCCGGCAATCAACTACGCCGAAAATGGATTTCCGGCAAATGCCGGTTTTGTTAACCGAATAAAAGCGCATCTTGCGATTGCTCCGGATACCCAGATGTTTGCAGATATGGGAATTGACGTCACCGTAAAAATTGGCGACCTGGTGATTCAAAAAGATTTGGCTCGCTCGCTAACGGAAATCGCCACCAGTGGTCGATCTGCTTTCTATGAGGGTCGAATCGCTGCGCAACTTGTTAAGGGTTCAGATGGTTGGTTTAACGCGCAAGATTTGAAAGCGCACACCACTCGAGTGCTAGAACCGCTTTCGGTTAAGTATCGTGACATAACAGTTTACGGGCAGCCGCCCCCAACTCAGGGCATGATCTTGATGGAAGAACTCTTGATCAATGAACGATTTGAGATTGCCGCACTTTCTGAGTCTGATCGAATTCACATCGGCGTTGAATCCAAAAAAGTTGGTTTTGCTGACCGAAACGAAATTATCGGCGACCCCGAATTTGTCACAGTTAATACCGAAAGAATACTTTCCAAGAGTCATATTGATCAGCGCGTAAGTACTATCTCGATGGATGTTGCAAGTATCGATATTGCGCCAATGAATGAGGGTAGCGATACCACTTATTTTTTAGTTTCAGATTCAGAAGGAAATGCAGTTTCCTGGATTCAATCAGTTTTCCATGGCTTTGGTAGCTCTTGGGTTATTCCAGAAACTGGAATTTTATTGAATAATCGTTTGACTGGATTCTCGCTAGATCCAACTTCGCCAAATTTGATCGCACCTGGAAAGCGACCAGCACATACTCTTAATGCATTTACGGCAGTGCGCCCCGATGGCTCTTTGTACTTAGTAGGTGGAACACCGGGTGCGAATATTCAGGTTCAGACTAATCTGCAGCTACTAACAAATGTGATTGATCTAAAACTTAATGTTCAAGAAGCAATTGAAGCGCCACGATGGCAGCATCTCAATGCACCCGGACTAAGTTCTGCCGAAGAGTCAGGTCTTGGCGTTCTACAGATCGAAGACCGCGTTTCTGCCAATGTATTTGAAGAGCTAAGAGCTAAAGGCCACGAAGTAGTAGCACTTGCACCATGGGGGCATGGATCTTCGGTGCAACTTATGGAAGTTCTGGCCAACGGTACTTATGCGATCGGGTCAGACCCTCGTTGCGAAGGTCAAGCAGCAGGTATCTAGTTACCGCTATCTACGGCGATCAACGAAGTTTAATTTTTAGTAGCGAGTCGAGCCTCTCGGCGGATTTTTTGTTCAGCCGGATCAGGAACTGGTACTGCTGCAATGAGTCGCTTGGTGTATTCATTAGCTGGATGCTTCAGAATCTGATCACGATCTCCAATTTCAACAAGTAAACCATTTTGCATAACGGCGATTCGGTGCGCAAGGATGTCAACGACTGCGAGATCGTGCGAGATGAAGAGACAAGCAAAATTTAATTTTACCTGTAAATCTTGAAGTAGATCTAAGAATCTGGCTTGAACCGAAACATCGAGTGCTGATGTTGGTTCATCTGCAATCAATAGATCTGGGGTCAAGGCAAGTGCTCGGGCAATTCCAACGCGCTGACGCTGTCCACCGGAAAGCTCATGGGGGTAGCGATTTCGGTAGCTTCTAGGCAATTCCACCTGATCTAGAAGATCTTCGACCTTATGGGCAAGATCAGCACCTTTTGCAAGACCAGCTAGAAAAATTGGTTCGCCGATTGATTCCCCAATCGGCAAACGTGGATTGAGTGAAGAAGCCGGATCCTGAAAAACAATTCCGGTATGACGGCGAATGGCTGAGAGATCTTTTTGCGTAGCCCTGCTGATGTCATTTCCAACAACTTCAATGGCGCCTTGCTTGATTGGCAATAAACCAATTGCAGCTCTACCAACAGTCGTCTTACCTGATCCAGATTCACCCACTAATCCCACAATCTCACCTGGATAGATTTCTAAATTAAAATCTTTAACTGCCAGAAAAGCTGGAATTCTTCCGCGTTTCGGATATTCAATTGAAACATCAGTTAATTTCAAAACAGGCTTAACCTGAGCATCATCTCTATGCGCAAGTTCACGTCGCTTGCTTGAGCCAAGCTTTGGTACAGCTGCCAAAAGTTGCTGCGTATAAGGGTGACCAGGTCGATTAAAGATTTGGTCGGCCGACCCTCGTTCAACTGTTAATCCATCTTTCATCACCAAAATCTCATCTGCCATGTCTGCAACTACACCCATATCGTGGGTGATGAGCAGAATTGCAGAGTTAAGTTTGTCCTTAAGTCCGCGCATTAAATCCAAAATTTCTGCCTGCACAGTTACATCGAGTGCTGTTGTTGGTTCGTCGGCAACTAGCAACCCTGGATCGCAAGCTAGCGCTTGAGCGATCATCGCGCGTTGTCTTTGACCGCCTGACAGTTGATGTGGGTACTTGTCAAAAGATTGTTCTGGGTTCGGAATCTCAACGAGCGTGAATAGCTCTACCGCTCTCGCCCTAGCCCGTTTTGGGCTCAAGTCGAAGTGAGTGCGCAAAGTTTCAACTACTTGGAATCCGATTGTGTAAATAGGATTTAAAGCAGTCATTGGCTCTTGGAAGATATAGGCAACTTCTTTACCGCGAAACTTTCGAAGTGTTGCAGAATTTGCATTCAGCATTTCTTGATCTCGAACTTTAACCGAGCCTGACATTTTCGCGTTCGATGCGAGCAATGACATCAAACCCAGGGCAGTCGTTGACTTGCCAGATCCTGATTCACCAACAATGGCAAGCACTTTTCCAGGATGCAGTTCAAAATTCATTTTGATTGCTGCCGGGTACCAGACCCCATCTACCCAAAAATCGACAGAAAAATCTTGCACCTCTAATATTGGATTACTCATGAACGCTACTCCCTTCAAGACACTTAAAAGAGTTGGTGGTAACCCCGAGATTCTTAGGGGTCGTGGCTCTATTGCGTACAGCTTTGCTGCCTACATTTTCGCTGTGGGAATGATTTATGGATCGCTCGAGTACGTTGATTTCCAAATTTCCAGAGCAACTACCCCAATTCTGATTGGCTTTATCTTTAGCCATGGAATTTATCGTGTAGTGCACAGACCGTATCTTCTCTTCACCGACACGGCGCTGGGCATCAGAAATCCGTTCTCCACCACCATCGTTGATTGGAACGATGTTAAAGCAATCAAAACTAAATTCACTTTTACGGTTTTGACTAAAGATCGCGAAATCCGCTGCTGGAGCGCGGTAGGCCCTGGCCGTCGTCACCACCGACGAATGCACCCGAGTGACCTTCGAGGATTTCACCAAGGAAACCAAGGAAGTAGTGACATCAAAGTTTCCGATACGCCAGGAACCGATTCGGGTACCGCCGGTTACATCGCTCAATTGCGGCTTAACCAAAGAGTCGATGTTAAATCCGCTCCAGTTAACTTTTCGATTACCACCGACTGGTTGGGAATCTCGATCACGGCCATTAGCGTGATTGCGGCTTTCATAAGTGCTCTTCATTCTTAGGCCGCATCTCTCTCTAAGACTTTTGCATTCTGCCGGTCCTTCTTGGTAAGTCTCTGCTTTTGACGCGGATCAAATGCGTCACGCAGGCCGTCTCCAATGAAGTTAATGCTGAGTGCAATTCCAATAATGAAGAAGCCGGGATACCAGAATAGATATGGTCTTGTTGTGAATGCATCCTGGTATTGATTGATCAAAAGACCTAGGGATACATCGGGTGGAACCACTCCGAAACCGAGATATGACAGCGCGGTCTCCAACAAAATTGCGCCAGATAACAGCAAGGTAACCGAGACAATGATTACACCTACGGCATTCGGCAAAATATGCTTGAAAATAATTCTTCGGGTTGAGGCTCCAGCTACTCGAGCCGCATCGACGAACTCTCGTTCACGCAAAGTTAAAAACTCACCGCGAACCAACCGTGCCAAACCAGTCCAGGCAAATAAACCTAGATACGCAGCCAAAACAAGGGCACCAAGGTTTCCAAATTTTGCACCAATTACAGATCCCACAATGACTGCTGGAATTGTGATGATGAAGTCGGTAAGGCGCATAAGCACGTTATCAATAGTTCCACGGAAATATCCGGCAACAGCTCCGATAACGGTGCCAATAGTCGCGGCAAATATTCCAATCACAAACATAACCAAGATTGATCTCTGGGTGCCTTTCATGACTAAAGCAAAATAGTCACGACCGATATCATCTTGCCCAAATGGATGATCTCCGAATTGAATTCCACTACCACCGAGAAACTTCGGCATTAATGAGAAACTAGGGCAGCCAACAGTTCCATCGCCACAACCTTCGGTTCTCAAACTAGGCAGATCTTCAGTACCCCATTTCCACCAACCATTGATCTTGATTGGCCCAATGCTTGAGTTAACTGCGGAAAACACCAAGGCAATAATTGAGGCTAGGAAAATTACTGAAATAACCGCAGCCTTGTGACGCAAAAACCTTTTGAGAACGATCTGGCCCTGACTTAAGCCCTCTACCTCTTTATTGGCAATTGCATTTTCGCCAGAGGCGGTGAATGAATCGATTTTTTCTTTCTTCTTAAATCCAAACATTATTTTCCACTCCCTACTCTGATTCGTGGATCAAGTGCTGAGTAGAGCAAATCTGCAACCAGATTTGCTAAGACCGCCAGGCTGGCCGTAATAAAGAAGACACCCATAAGCAGATTTAGATCCTGGGTTTGAATAGCTCTATTAAATAGGGTTCCCATTCCATACCAACCAAAGACTCGTTCGGTAATGATCGCACCGCCAACGATTCCGGCAAAGTCAACAACAATGATCGTTGTTAGTGGAATCAAGGTATTGCGAAACGCATGTCGCATAATCACGGTTCGCTCAGTGAGCCCCTTAGCGCGCGCAGTTCTAATGTAATCCTGATTTAACACTTCAAGAAGTGTTCCTCTGGAATATCTGATGTATCCCGCAAATGAGATCAAAGTAAGTGCAATTGTTGGTAAGAATAAGTGCACAAACATATCTAGGAAATTTAGCCAGAACTCATCTTTTGGCAGCAAATCTTTGGCTTGGCCAATTGTTGGGATAGGTCTGAAGTTGACCGCACCATCTTCCATGTATGGCTTCCAGGTCGTCATGAGTTTATCTACGATAATCAAATGTGCCGATAACAGCGAAGTGATCACGGTTGTTCTAACTACTGGCCCACGATCAACTTTGGCAAAGAGCAACGAGACAGCTACTGCAACGCCTGCTGTTACCAATGCATAAAGAAGAATCTGCGGAATAGAAGAAGACGAATTCAAGGATGACGCAGTCGCGAAGTAAGAGATAACAGTTAGCGGTGCCATCGTTAGTGATGCATAGAGTGCAGGTTTATTTTGCAATCCGGTGCTAACAAAAGTGATGCCAACGCCGATTCCGACCGAAAGAAGACCAATTAGAACTGGACCTAAAGCTGGGTCAAGGAACCAGTTGGCTCTATCTAGAAATGTAATTGCCAGATA
>RFRA01000230.1 GCA_009924725.1 Actinomycetota bacterium | reverse complement strand
ATGAATGAATCAAAAGTTGTTGGAGTCTGACGAATGCCAGCCTTTGCAAATAGATCTGGATTGTACCAAACACCCATAACTGAAGCTGCATAAGGAACACCAAATTGGCGCTTGTCTGTGTAACCCTGTGCTGCAGCCAAGATTCCTGGTGCAAGCTTTGCTAGCGCTGGAACATCCTTGGTAGTTAGAGGCACAAAGTTTCCGGCATCTGAAAGTGCAGACATACCACCGTATGGACGTAACTGAAGTAGATCTGGACCCTTACCTGCAGTTAGTGCAGTTGCAAGAATCGCGTTGTACTCAGTTGCCACATATGGAGTGAACTTGATGCTGATGCTTGGATTAGTGTCTTGGAAGATCGCAATCTGCTTTTCGTAGAAAGCTTTATCTTCTGGACGCCAGCTCCAGAATGTTAGTTCTGTAGCTGCATTTGCAGGTAGAGCGGCAACTGCTGGAACCACGATTGATCCAACAGCGAAAGCAGCTGCTACCAAGCCGCGGGTGCGGCGTGAAGTGAGTTTCACTTATTTTCCTCCTCTAGAGCGGGTTGGTTTTTGGTCAGCTTTCCGGGTATTGGATTCGACCATCTTTCTTCCGGAGCGGCTTCCCACGGCCGCCCTAGATTCATCCAGTGCAGCACGAGTGCCACTCCAGTTTCTTTGTGCTAAAGCAACACAAAGACAATCAACCACAGTTAATTGCGCAATTCGACTTGCAGTTGCGCCGCTTCGGAATGTGGTTTCCCGAGCTGAGGTAGTTAAAACTATGTCGGCAACAGTTGTTGCTGGGCTGCGTAGTGCATTAGTAATCAAGATAATTGTTACGCCGCGATTCTTAAATGCTTGCATCACATCTACGGTATCTACTGTTGTACCACTGTGGCTGATAGCAACCAAAGCATCACCTGGACCAAGAAGTGAGAGCGAAGTCAATGCATTATGGCTGTCGCGCCACGCAATTGCGTTTTTGCCTTGACGGTTTAATTTAAGTTGAAGATCCATTGCAACAAAGCCACCAGATGCCACACCAAATAGTCCAATCGTCTTTGCTTTTTCCCAAGCATCAACAGTGGCGGAAAAACTTGCCACATCTAATCTTTGAGCTGTCGCTTGAATTGCTAGCGCATCAGCTGCTGCAATTTTTCTAATAATTTCAGCTGGCGAATCTTCAACTGTAATACCGCTATCGAGTTCAGAAGAATCAATGCCGACTTGGCCCATGCGGCTAACTTCACCGACCAACGCCATGCGAAATTCTGGAAAACCTTTATATCCAACGGTTTTACTAAAGCGAACAACAGAGGCAACTGATGTTTCACTATGTTCTGCGAGCTTAGAAATATTCATCCGCGAAACTTGAACTGGATCTTGCAAAATGCAATTAGCTATTGCAAGTTCCGTAGCGTGGAAAGCTGAGAGTGAATTGCGAATATGGCCCAAGAGGTCAGAAGATGAGGCGCTTTGTGGTTCAACCGCAACAACTTTCTTAACCATCGAACTCACCACCTTCGCACTCAACATGAAAAAAACCTTCAGCAGTTGGCAATGTTAGGTGAAACTCTT
>RFRA01000229.1 GCA_009924725.1 Actinomycetota bacterium | reverse complement strand
TTCCTAAGTGTGACACTACCGTCTATGGGGAAATTTGGCTCGTCCGCTTGGCGCACCGTCGCCGTTGCTGGAGATTCCATGTCACCCACGCTGGTTGAAGGCGATTGGCTAGTAGTTTCCTGGGCTGCCGAACCAGCGATACCTGATTTGAAGGAGCTCAAAGTCTATGTAATTGAGCGTGCTGATCGGCCCGGGGTCTTCGTACTAAAGCGGGTGATCGAAATAGGAAGCGGTGAAAATGCTGGCAAAGTTTGGGTCGAAGGCGACAATGAAGCCAGCACAGATTCGCGTCAATGGGGCTGGATAGACCAAACTGAATTACGCGCGCGAGTGTTATTTCGTTTCAAGAAAGCGAATAGCAAACGCGGTCGTAAGTAATTAGCGAGTAAACGCCTCAGTCATTAACGCCTTAGCTTCTTCTTCATGCCAATGGTGATTTCCGGTTGCCGGAGACGCACTTGCCAAACGAGAAACTCTACGAAGTGTGCGACCACCAAAGCCAGTTCCTCCGAAGTGTTCTGATGTACCGAGTGCGATGTGTGACCAAGCGCCTTGGTTAGCGGGTTCATCTTGAACCCAAAGCAGTGATGCGTTTGGATGCTTAGCTGCTTCTGTGGCCATCTCGGCTGCTGGCAATGGATACAACTGTTCGACGCGAACAATTGCAGTTGAGTTCTCACCGCTCTTTTCACGTTCTGCAATTAGATCGTGATAAATCTTGCCCGAACAGAAAATAACGCGTGAAGCGTTGGCAACTTTGTCATCACCTATAACTGGGCGGAAAGTTCCAGAAGTGAAATCACTTAGCGCAGATGCTGCAGCCTTTAAGCGCAACATCGACTTTGGCGTGAAGACCACCATTGGGCGACGAGCCGGATTAGCTGCATGCCAACGCAATAAGTGGAAGTAAGAGGCTGGTGTTGAAGGTTGCGCAACTGTCATATTATTTTCAGCACAAAGCATTAAGTAACGTTCAATGCGCCCTGATGAGTGATCTGGTCCTTGACCTTCATAACCATGAGGCAGAAGCAGAACTACTGATGAACGCTCGCCCCACTTTTGTAGAGCCGAAGAAATAAATTCATCGATGATTGTTTGAGCGCCATTGCTGAAATCGCCGAACTGGCCTTCCCACATTACAAGTGCTTCTTCGCGGACCACTGAATAGCCGTATTCAAAGCCCATTGCAGCGTATTCCGAGAGCAATGAGTCGATTACGAAGAATTGATTTTCGTCTTGAATCAGTCCGCGTAGTGGAGTCCACTCACTGGCATTTTCTTTATCAACGATCACTGCGTGACGATTTGAGAAAGTTCCGCGGCGTGAATCTTGACCCGCTAAGCGGATTGGGCGACCTTCAAGCAGCAATGAACCGAAGGCAAGAGTTTCACCCATTGACCAATCGATAGTGCCATCGTTTAACATTTCAACGCGCTTGGTTAGTTGCGGAACCAACTTTGGATGGATGGTGAATCCTTCTGGTACCGCCACTTGGGTAGCCGCAATCTGTCGAGCAACCGCCTCTGTTATAGAGGTATCAACAGTTGTAGGTGCTGGAACTTGCGGAATCTGTCGGTGTGCTGGTTG
>RFRA01000228.1 GCA_009924725.1 Actinomycetota bacterium | reverse complement strand
TGAAGCAACTCTCAACCCTCAAGCGAAACTTATGGATATTGGCAGTGTCAAGACGAAACCTTTAGTTGAGGTTTCGACTCTAGAAGGTCTTTTGTACAGATTCTGTGGCACCCATCCGATGGCCGGACGTGAGGTTAGTGGGGCAGTATCTGCTCGGGCCGATCTCTTCTTAGATCGCGCGTGGGTGATTACTCCGACATCAGAAACTTCAGCTGAGGCCAAAGCAATGGCACTCGAGGTTATCGCTGCTTGCGGAGCACAGCCGGTTGAAATGAGTTCGCAGGATCACGATCAGCGGGTAGCGATGATTTCTCATCTTCCGCAAACCATTAGCTCTCTTCTGGCGGCCCAACTCTCCAATTCAAACCCTGAGGCTTTGGCACTTGCCGGGGGCGGACTAAGGGACACAGTTCGAATAGCTGGCTCGGATCCAAAGCTATGGGGCGAGATATTGGCTGCCAATGAGGCGGCTTTATTGCCATTATTGATAAGTCTACAAAGTGATCTTGCGGATCTGATTTCAGCTGCCAGTGGTCCCGCGAAATGGGAATCCCTTGTTGCCGCGGGCAGGGCCGGAAAGAGTGCGATTCCTGGCAAGCATGGTGGCAAATCTCGTGAATATAGCTATCTGCCAATTGTTATTGATGACCGACCTGGACAGCTCGGATCACTCTTCAATGCTTGCGCAAAAGCAGATGTGAATATTGAAGACCTCGCGCTGGAACATTCACCGGGTCAACTAACTGCAGTAATCACGCTAGCAATCGCACCAGAAGATATTGGGCGATTGAGTGAGTTCTTAACGAAAGATGGCTGGAACGTTCACTCTGTTAGTTAATCGTTAGTTAATGATTTTTAAGAAGATGAGATTTAGGTAAAGGCTTACGCTGTAAGCCACGTAGAATAAGGATCATTATGGGCATAGTTGTAGCAATAGATGGCCCTAGTGGTTCGGGTAAATCAAGCACCTCAAAATCAGTTGCGATGCGCTCTACCTGGGATTACTTAGATACGGGCGCGCTTTATCGCGGCCTAACGTGGCTAGCTCTGCAGAATGATTTCTCTGATGCCAGCTCAGTTCTAAAAGCCCTTAAATCTTCACCGTTGCGTTTTGTAGTTGATCCACTTGAGCCAAGACTGTTTGCTGGCGATACGGAAATTACAGATGCGATTCGCACTGTTGAAGTTACTGAGAACGTTTCAAGATTTGCCGCGATGCCAGAGCTACGGGCTGAACTTTTGAAGTTGCAACGCAAAATTATTTCTGATTCAAAGCGCGGAATTGTGGTTGAAGGACGAGATATTGCAACAGTCGTCGCACCAGATGCCGCACTCAAGATTTATCTAACGGCCGATTTAACTGCGCGAGCAGCTCGTCGTGACGCCGAGGAAAATTCAGCTCAAGGTGTCGAAAACGTTGCGCAATCTTTGAGTAATCGTGATGAGTTAGATTCAACTCGCGAAGTGTCTCCACTTGCTTGGGCCCCTGACGCGTTACTAATTGACTCAACTCACTTGAGTTTAGAAGAGACCGTTGATCGCATCTGGGAGTTACTAAAGCAGCGTGAATTGCTAGGTTTACCAGTGGT
>RFRA01000227.1 GCA_009924725.1 Actinomycetota bacterium | reverse complement strand
GGAAGAAAGTATGAGCACTTGCAAAAGGTGCACCTGCTTCCATTCCCATTGCTTCCCATTCCAATGGCGTTGTTAAATGTTCAACTTCTATGGCATCGCCGAACCCGTCGTACCCTCGTTCTTCAAGAGTGGCAATCATTTGGTCGCGATAAGGCTTTGATTCTTTACGCCAATCAATATCGGCAGTTAAGTTCGGAGTTGGGAATAAAACATAGTAACTCTGCTTGCCAGCTGGGGCCAGATTAGGATCATCATGAGTTGGCACAGTGACAAGCACACTCGGATCACTCATTAACTGTTTCTTATTGATTAGCTCATCAAAGACACCATCCCAAGATTTACCGAAGTGAATATTGTGGTGTGCGATGTGATCGTATTTCTTGCTTGAACCAATCAACATAGTCGCACAAGACGGTGAATAACGCAGGCGCTTTACCGAACGCGGAGTCTGTCCCAATAGATCACGCCAAGCGACAGGTAGATCAGGGTTTAGAACTACCGCATCGCAGGTAATTCGTTCACCTTTATCGGTAATTACCGCCTTTGCGCGGCCGTTCTCAAAATCAATTTTGGTAACAGTGGTGCTGTACTTGATCTCAACGCCATGTTTTTGCGCAGCTGCAGCTAGTGCAACCGGCACAGCATGCATTCCACCCTTAGGGAAGAAGACGCCATTTACGGAATCCATATAAGCGATTACCGCATAAATTGCTAAAGCTTGCTGCGGGCTAACACCGGCGTACATGGCCTGGAAGGAGTAAACCTTTTGTAAGCGTGGGTCCTTCAGATATTGATTAACTTTTGGTTGCAACTTTCTAAAGCTGCCAAGTGCGATCAAACGAGCCAAGTTAGGAGTTAATAGATTAAGCGGTGAATCAATATTGCGATCAATAAAATCATTCATCTCGTACTTATATAACTTAGTTACGAACTCAACATATCGGCGATAACCAGCGGCTTCACTCGAACTAACCGTGCGAGCAATCTCAGCTTCCATCTCTTCGGTGTTGGCGTGGACATCAATTTGTGAACCATCGTCATAAAAAGCGCGGTACAGCGGCTTCAAAGGCATTAAGTCGACCCAGTCTTTGAGTTCCTCGCCAACTGAATTAAAGGCATCATTAATTAGAGATGGCATCGTTAGCACACTTGGGCCAGTATCAAATGAGTAGCCATCGCGTTGCAGCAGACCGCTACGACCACCAGGCACAGATTCGCGTTCGATGATCGTTACTTTGCGACCAGCGCCGGCAAGTCGAAGCGCTGCGCTTAATCCAGCGTAACCAGCACCGACAACAACAACATGATCGCTAGGACCCTTAATCTGCTTTACCATTATTTATTCACATATTTCTTTTGGTCGCGATGATTGCCATCTCGGTCAATAATTCTCTTGCCTGGGGCACTATTTCATCACGATTTAACGCTTCTAGCGCGGTGGAAGTTAATTCTTCAATTAGATCCTCAACATGCATGGCAGCGCCAGTTTCAGAAATGATCTCTTGTAGGCGCGTGATAGCGCTTTCGGAGATATCGTGATTTCCGAATTCTGCCATGAACTCCACTTCGGCCGCCCCAGAGATGCGATCG
>RFRA01000226.1 GCA_009924725.1 Actinomycetota bacterium | reverse complement strand
GATTAATTCCCTCGCCTACTAAACGTTGCACCATGCGAAGGGATGCAATATCGCGCAACGAATATCTGCGATTACGACCACTAGTGCGATCTGGTGAAACCAAACCCATGCGATCATATTGGCGAAGTGTTTGTGGATGCATTCCGGATAATTCGGCCGCAACTGAAATTACATAAACGCCAGCACCATCATCTGGCAGATTCTTTTCGTTTTCAGTGTTCATGAATTTGCCTTGCCATTAAATTCGGCGCGTACATCTTCACCTTCGGTTGCGCTAGCGAAGTTCTTTAGCGCATCTTCAGCTTTTTGATCCATGCGTTTTGGCACTTGAACTTCAACCGTAACCAATAAATCTCCAGTTGCACCAGCTTTAGTAACTCCGCGGCCTTTTACGCGTAAAACGCGGCCATTTGAGGTGCCTGGCGCTAAGCGCACAGTTACATCATCGCCAGTAAGTGTTGGAACTTTAATGTCTGCACCAAGTGCCGCTTCGGGAAAAGTAACCGGCAAAGTAATGGTTAAGTTCTCGCCTTTGCGAGAAAAAACAGAATGCGGCTTTACATGTAACAAGATAAACAAATCGCCCGGGCCAGCTTCACCCGGTGCTCCTTTACCTTTAACACGAATTTTTGCGCCATCATTAACGCCGACTGGGACTCGAGCGGTGATGTTTTGGGCTGGTCCACCATCGGTAGAAAGTCGTAGATCTAAGGTAGTTCCGAAAATAGCTTCTTTAAACGTAATGGTTGCTTCAGTTTGTAGATCTTGACCTTTGCGCGGCCCACGTCGACCACCACCAAAAAGATTTGCAAAAATATCTTGTGGGTTTCCGCCACCAAAGATGTCACCAAAATCGCCACCTTGGTAATTTCCGCCACCCATAGGGGCGCGCATTCCACCTTTTTCGTAAAGTGAACGAGCTTCATCGTATTCAGCACGCTTTTTATCATCGCCCAAAATGTCGTAAGCCTCGGAAACAGCCTTGAACTGTTCTTCGAGTTTTACATCGCCTTTGTTTTTATCTGGGTGCAGTTCGCGGGCAAGGGAGCGATACTTCTTTTTAATTTCATCAGCAGGCGCATTCTTTGATACGCCCAGGATTTTATAAAAATCCTTCTCGTATAAATCACGCGCTGCCATTGCTTATTCTCCTGCTGGATCTGTTACTGCAACACTTGCTGGACGCAAAATACGCTCTTTGAATTTATATCCTGACTGCAAAATTTTGCTAGCGGTTGGAACTGAGACTTCAGTTGAAGTTTCATGCATTAAAGCATCATGAATCTGTGGATCAAATTCCGTTCCGGCCTCGCCAAATTTCTCTAGCCCGATACGCGAAGTTATTGAAGCTAATTGGTCAGCAATTGCTTTAAATCCACCAGTTAGCTCTTCGTGCTCAGCTGCTCTATCAAGCCCGTCTAATAAGGGTAATAGCTCATTTAATACTGATGCAATTGCGATTTCGGAAGCGACAGCCCGGTCGCGCTCAACGCGCTTTCGGTAATTGGCGTATTCGGCTTGTAAGCGTTGTAAGTCAGCAGTCATCACAGCAAGCGGGTCAATTTCTTGACCCGCTTCTGGATGTTCAAAACCAACTTCTTC
>RFRA01000225.1 GCA_009924725.1 Actinomycetota bacterium | reverse complement strand
GCCGTAGTCGAAGGACGCATAGATCTAAATGGTAATGAGTTGCCGTGTGTATTAGCTACTCGCTTCTTGCCATATTCATTGCCTTATCGAGTTGTGTTATCAGGCGCACTTTCACCTCATGACATTTTAAATATGGCTAACGCTTTAGCGCTGCTACTTGTTCGATTGCATTTGCTTGGTTTCTGGTGGGGCGATTGTTCGCTTTCAAATACTTTATTCCGTCGCGATGCTGAAGGTTTTGCTGCCTACTTAGTTGACGCTGAAACTGGCGAATTTCAAAAATCTTTGAGTGACGGTCAACGTGAACATGATTTAGAGATTGCGCATTTTAATGTTGCCGCTGAACTAGAAGACTTGGCGCTATCCGGGGTCCTGTATCCAGGCATGGATCCAGTTCGCGCAAGTGATGCAGTAATGAAAAGGTATCGACGACTTTGGGCAGCGCTGCGAGACCCACAATCTTTAGACCCAACTGATCGCCGCGCAGTTGAACGCGCAATGCGGCAACTGCATGATCTAGGTTTTGCAGTTGAAGAGGTTTCAATTGCCATTGATGGTGATAATAAAGTCTTGAAGTTCCAACCTAAGTTAGTTGCTGCCGGTTATCACACCAATCGATTGCGCGAATTAATGGGACTAGAAACCGAAGAGCTGCAAGCGAAACGGATTTTGGCGTCCTTTGATCGCTATCGAGCTCGCGAAAGTAATCTCTCAACAAATGAAAACGAAGTTGCCTTTATATGGTTAACTGAAGTTTTTAATCCAATTGTTAATTCAGTGCCACCACAACTCTTAGGCCGAGTCGAGCCGGCCCAGTTGTTTCATGAAGTCCTAGAGCACCGCTGGTACTTAAGCGAAGCTGCTGGCCATGATGTGGGCTTAGATTTTGCTTGCGAAAGCTATATTTCAGGCGTTCTGCCGTACCGTCGTGATTCCGGCATCGAGTTAGTGGAATGATTAAGTAATGAGTTTGCCACCTAATTTTGGTCGAGCCGTAGATTTGAGTTCGCTAACTAAGCCAGCCCAAGCTACCAAGGCAATAGCTTCGACTTGCGAAATCACAGCTGAGAATTTTGCAGTTAATGCAGTCGAACTTTCGCGTACTAAGCCAGTGATTTTATTGATCTGGTCACCGCGCAGTCCAGAATCAATGACCACTCTTGAAACACTTAGTAAATTAGAAAAAGACGCTAATGGTGCGTGGGCACTAGGAAGCATCAATGCTGATACTCAGCCTCAAGTTGCGCAAGCGCTACAAACAAAAAATGTGCCTTATGCAGTTGCTTTGATTGCTGAGCAGCCTGTTCCACTCTTTGATCAAAGTTATCCAGAAAACCAAATCAAAATGGTAATTGATAAAGTCTTAACTCTTGCTGCTGAGCAGGGAATTGGCAGTGCACCTGTAGAAACCATCGAACCTGAAGAAGATGAAGCACTTACTGCTCTTGAATCTGGTCAGTACGAAATTGCCCGAGCGGCGTATCAAAAATTATTGAACCGTAAGCCAAATGATGCTCTAGCCAAACTAGGTTTGGCGCAAACTGAACTACTAATCCGTACCGAAAAACTTGAAGCTAAATTGGTAACTACGCTAGCCGCATCAGAGCCGGACAA
>RFRA01000224.1 GCA_009924725.1 Actinomycetota bacterium | reverse complement strand
TTAGCCGAAGAACTTGAAATTGAAATCGAAGCGCAAGACTTCGAAGATGTTGACACTATCGGTGGACTAATGGCGCAGAAACTTGGTCGCGTGCCAATTACTGGTAGCACCGTAGATTTGGGTGGTTGGTCAATTACTTCAGAACGTCCAATCGGTCGTCGTCGCAGAATTAGTAGCGTTCTTATCGAAAAGTTAGTGGAGCCAGTTTCAAATGCTGAATAATCCAGAAGATCAAAAGCTAGTCACTTTGGCGCAGGCAACCCTCAAGCGAAGTGGTGCAAAGCAAGCTGCAGCTCTACGCGATAACACTGGTCGCACTTATGTGGCAGTCCCTGTTGATTCCACATCACTTGCACTAGATGCAGTTGAAGCAGTATTTACAGTTGCAATGGCATCACAAATTAGTGGTATTGAGGCCGTTGTATTTACTGGTGAGCGAAGTGCGAAAACTGCAGTAATTACTGAGTTTGCGCCATCGGCAGCGATCTTCTTTGCCAACGAAGGGGCAGAGCCCGATAAGATTGCCTAATGCGCATTGTTCGATTTAGTCCTGGCCCAGATACCGGTTTAGGCACTGACCCGCTTTTCGGATTGCTAGAAGATGACAACTCCATCAGCGTTATTGCGGGAGATCCGATTTATCACGGGGTAACAAAGACTGGCGCGACAACTGAGCTAAGCAAAGTGCGTTTACTTGCACCAGTTATTCCGCGCAGCAAGGTTGTCTGTATCGGTAAGAACTATGCCGATCATGCAGCTGAAATGGGTGGCGTTGTACCTGATGAACCAATCATCTTTATCAAACCTAATACTTCGGTAATCGGCCCAAATGACACCATTGTGTGGCCCAATATGGCTGGACAAGTTGATCACGAAGCCGAACTAGCAATTGTGATTGGGCGTATTTGTAAAGATGTTCCTAAAGAGCGCGTTAACGATGTGATCTTTGGTTACACAATCGCCAACGATGTGACTGCTCGCGATTTACAGAAGAGAGATGGCCAATGGACTCGCGCCAAAGGCTTCGATACTTTCTGCCCACTTGGCCCCTGGATCGATACTGATTTCATTCCGGGCACTCAGCGAATTACGGCAACTTTAAATGGCGAAGTCAAACAAGATGGCAAGCTAAGCCAGATGATGTTTGATGTACCAGCAATTGTAGAATTTGTTTCTCAAGTAATGACTTTGCTTCCGGGCGATGTAATTATTACCGGAACTCCAGCTGGCATTGGTCCAATGCCAGAAAAATCAACTATTACTATCGCAATCGATGGCTTAGGTGAATTAACAAATAAGGTGAGTGCTCGTGGGTAAAGAGGTTCGCGTACGTTTTGCACCATCACCAACTGGTGATTTGCACGTCGGAAATATTCGCACCGCGCTATTTGATTGGGCTTATGCTCGCCACACGGGTGGAACTTTTATTTTCCGCATCGAAGACACTGATACCACTCGTGTTACAGATGAGTATATTCAAGCCGCCATTGATACGCTCAAGTGGCTCGGACTTGATTGGGATGAGGGTCCTGAAGTTGGTGGTCCAAATGGTCCTTACTTGCAATCACAGCGACTAGGAATTTATGCCGAATGGGCGCAAAAGTTTCTTGATCAAAAAGATGC
>RFRA01000223.1 GCA_009924725.1 Actinomycetota bacterium | reverse complement strand
GGTCTAACTAACGGAACTCCTTATGTTATGAGCATCCCAGAGATTGCAAACGATAATGCTTTCCGTACCAAGTATGGAAAGAATAAGGCTGTAGATGTTACCTTCAACAAAACAATCTGGAATGCAAACATTACGGATCAACAAAAAGATCATGCCGCTCAAGGCACTGAAATGTCACGCGTTGAAGATGGCGAATGGGATCCAACAAATCCAAACGTTTTCTACTTCCTAACAACTGAATCAAATAAGTTCCCAACTTCAACTGCGCCAAATCCTGCTGAGCCAACATTCTCACGTGATGGTGGCGGACTATGGCGTCTAACTTTCGTTGATGGCCAGAACCCAGATAAGGGTGCAAAGCTTGAGTTGCTACTTGATGGATCTGAAGCACCTTACTTAAGCAAGCCTGACAATCTAGCCGTTACCCCAAATGGCGTGGTAATCATTCAGGAAGATCCAGGTAACAACGGACACGTTTCTCGTATCGTGGCTTTCCGTACAAGTGATTCCAAGTTGGCAGTAATTGCTGAATTCAACAAGGAATACTTCGCACCAGGAGCAGCTAAGTTCATGACAGTGGATGAAGAGTCCTCTGGAATTATTGATGCAACTTCATTGTTCGCTCGAAACGGCGATACAAATTCTTACTACTTGTTCAATACCCAGATACACACAACAGGTGTTATGACAGCTCGTCCAGATATCGCGTGGAAATCAAAGGCTGCCAAGGCTACCGCTGACAAAATCGCTATCGAAGGTGGCGCGTATTACTTAATGACAATCTCTAATTGGGGTGATGTTTTTAAGTAACAGTTACTAGTAAAAAAGGGTGGCTCACAGTGAGCCACCCTTTTTTATTGCCAAAATTAGTTAAACTTTGCCCATGAGTAAATTAACCCATGCCATCGAAGTTATCTTATTCCGCGCACGCTTTTTGTTGGCGCCGCTATACCTAGGCCTAGTAGGCGCGCTGGTACTGCTTTGCTGGCGCTTTATCGTTGAGTTCTATCACATCGCTCAACATATCGGCGAAGCAACTGCGCAGACCTTCACCTTGGAACTGCTAGCACTTCTCGATTTAACTTTGCTAGCTAATTTAATTCTGATGGTGATCTTTGCGGGTTATGAAAACTTTGTTTCACGTATTGACGTTGCGGCTGAATCAAAAGATCGTCCTCACTGGATGGGAACCATTGATTTCTCAGGCCTGAAGATCAAGTTAATCGGTTCGCTAGTTGCAATTTCAGTTATCGAACTTCTTAAGGATTTCATCGAACTAGCTGGTCAAGATCATGTCGGCGGTGGCACTAAGTGGCGCATCGTAATTCACTTAACCTTCGTAGCATCAGGAGTGCTCTTTGCCGCAATGGATTGGATCGCTGACAAGCGAGAGTTCCACGGCACACATAAATAATGCGCCTTGACTTACTGGCGGCGCTGTCAGGTTTAATGATTGCGCTTCAGGCGCGGGCAAATGGCGAGCTTTCACATCGCTTAAATAACGGGGTTGAGGCTGCGTTAGTCTCCTTTGGCTCAGGGCTCTTGATAATTGCGGTGATTTCAATATTTCACAAAGGGATTAAAGCGGGAATTACCAATCTTCGGATAGCAGTTAGAGCTAAAGAGATTCCGCGTTGGCGTTTATTTGCCGGCGCT
>RFRA01000222.1 GCA_009924725.1 Actinomycetota bacterium | reverse complement strand
CTAAGATCTTCTTAGCTAATCCAGCGCCACCCGCTGCAGTGTCGGCAACAACGATCACCGTGTCATCACCAGCTACGGTGCCAATTGCATTTGGCAACTTGCCCGATTGCGAAAGGCCATCGATGGCACTAGCCAACATTTGTGCAGCAGCTATCGGAGTTCTGATCACGACCAGATTTCCGCTTGGGGTTGCAGTTAAAACTAACTCGCTAGGAAAAGAATTCTTAGTTGAAATAGGTTGTGAGTCAGTTAGTGCATAAACCATTTCACCATCATTGTTTCTAACTCGGATGGCGCCAATATCTTCCAGGTCACGACTGGCAGTTCCTTGCGTAACCACAATTCCCGCCTTCTTAAGGGCTTTAACTAAATCACCTTGGGATGCAATTTTGCCACTGCTAATCAATTTGGAAACAAGTGACTTGCGCGCATTAGCGCTATTTGCGTTCATGCATGAACCAGTGTTCCGCCGCTACCTGCAAGTGCAAGCAATAAATTCTCGGAACTGTTTCCGTCAATAATTCTCACTGCTGTTGCCCCTGCTGCGATTGCCGACAAACAGGCAGCAACTTTTGGTGCCATACCACCTTGAAAATCATTCTTCATGGCGGCCAATTCGTTCGCTGAAATTTCGCTAATGATTGAATTGGGATCTGGAAATTTTCGATAGATGCCAGCCACATCGGTAAGCACAATGAGCGACTCAGCTTTTAATCCACCAGCGATTGCAGCAGCAGCTAAATCTGCATTGACATTTAAACCATTGTTGGTACCGACTTCATTTGCCAGAGGTGAAATCACAGGTGTGAATTTCTCTTCCAACAACGATTCAATCAACTCGATATCCACCTGGGTTACTTCACCAACGAGGCCGAGTTCAGCGGGAGTTCCGTCAACAATCTTGGTCATGCGAATTCCTTGCAAAGTATTTCCATCACGACCAGAAATACCCACAGCGTTCACGCCAGCTTTACGTAAGTTAGATACAACCGATGCGCATACTTCACCAGCTAAAACACTCTGCACGATTTCAAAGATCTCCGGAGTTGTCACACGAAAGCCACCAATACTTTGACTTTGGATACCTGCTGAAACGAGTGCTGCATCAATTTGCGGCCCACCACCGTGCACAATCACCAATTCAATGCCTTGAGAAGTCGCAGCCGCAATCGCCTGGGCAAATGCCCCGCTCTCATCTTTCATGGCATGACCGCCATATTTAATGACGATCAAACTCCTAGCCCCAAAACTTCTAGCCCAGTATTCTCGGCAAAACCGCAAATTAGATTGGCATTTTGAATTGCTTGGCCAGCAGCGCCTTTGCCTAAGTTGTCGAGGGCAGCCGAAATGATTAGTCGATTAGTATGTGGATCCACGGCAACCTGTAGGTGAAGGTGATTGCTCCCGAGCACCGAATTAGTCTTCGGCATTTGCCCTAGCGGCAACACGGTAACGAATTCATCATTGGCATAACTCTTGGTATACAGCTCATGAATGCTTTCAGTTGTGGCACTTGCGGTTAGTTTCGCGGTAACAGTGCTCAGAATTCCGCGAGGCATTGGCGCCAAGATGGGAGTGAAAGAAATCTTAACTTCGCTGCATGCAATATGAGTTAGAGCTTCCTCAACTTCTGGAGTGTGCTGATGAACTCCCCCGAATTTGTAAGAAG
>RFRA01000221.1 GCA_009924725.1 Actinomycetota bacterium | reverse complement strand
CATGCCGTAGGTAATGTTTTCATATACCGTACCATCGAAGAGAATCGTGTCTTGAGCTACCACGGAAAGAAATTTACGTGACGAACGGAGATCAATCGATGACATGTCAACGCCATCGAGCTTTATTGATCCTGAGGTAGGCCGCAAGAAACCAATAACCAAATTAATGAAAGTCGATTTACCTGAGCCACTAGGTCCTACTAGCGCGATCATGCGACCAGGCTCAGCTAGCACATTTATGTTTGCCAAAGATGGTTTGTGGTTAGTCGAATAAGTAAATGAAACATCACAGAATTCAACTTTTCCTGTCACTCTAGAAACGGCACGCTTACCTGAGTTGGATTCTAAGTCGGGTGACTCAAGCAATTCACCAAGTGATCTAATCGACGCTAAACCTTTGGCTAAGGCAGGTGCAATGCTGGTTAAAAGTAAAACAGAACCAACCAGCATTCCGAAATAAGAACTGAGCATTACTACGCCACCAGCAGTAATTGGGAGGAAGCCAGTGATCGCACACCATGCTGCAAAGCCAACACAGATTACGTAGGTAAGCTGGAAAGTAACCCATGCGATGGCGGTGAAATGTCCCTGTAAACGATCTAATCGTAATCCGGCACTTTTCACGCTGGAAAAAGAGGTATACATGGTCTTGAGAGCATTCTTTTCCAAGCCATGAGCTCGGGTGATTGGCAACAGGGTTGTCATCTCATTTACCCGAGATGACATTCGTTCTATTTCAGATCTAAAGTCTTCATTATGTGAATTCAAAGTCTTGCGCATTTTGATTACTACTGTTGCTGAGACCGGACCTAGGAGCAGAAAAAACGGCAGAAACTGTGGCGCTTTGATTGAGGTAATAACTAAAGCTCCGACCAGGCTGTTAATTGCGCCCAAACCACCATCAAAACTATGTCGCATCATCTGCTCGATATTCTCAACATCGCGAACAACTTTTGTCTGCAGAGCCCCCGCGTTGGTCGATTGATAAAAACTGATACTCATCTGTTGCATACGTTCGACTAAAGCTGAACGTAGGCGATTTTCTAAGTTACGAATAGCTTTAGCTAGATTACGAACGTACAGAACGTTCATGGGATAGTTTTGAAGAGTAATCAAAACTAGCAACGCGAAGTTTATGGTTAGTGACGTGAGCGGTTTCTTGTAAACAACACAATCAATCATGTTTGCGATGAGTAGCGGAGTTGTCCAGGAAGGCGAGTGCTTGATGCAATAAAATACGAATGCCCAGAAAACATCTTTGCGATGATTTTCTAGTAAGTACCAAAGAGTCTTAACTGGGTGCTCACCACGATACGCATGATCTAATTCGGCTTCGTGACTCTTGGGCATATGCGCACAGTAATCAAAACAGTTAGATAATTGAACAACTTTCAAAGAGATTTGGGTTCGAAAGGTTTAGCGAATATGTCTCATTAATTTTTAATGAGACAAAAAAGCTAACCTCACAAAACTCATCTGGAGGTGGAAACGGGATTTGAACCCGTGTAGAGGGATTTGCAGTCCCTTGCCTCGCCTCTCGGCCATTCCACCATGAAAATACGGCCCCCTGTGAAAGAGAAGCCTTGGCCGATCTACCCCAATTTTGGATGGGTGGACTGCTAGCCCGCGACCTAGTCGCGGTTAGTGATGATCCCTCATGTTTGGCCGATGGTGG
>RFRA01000023.1 GCA_009924725.1 Actinomycetota bacterium | reverse complement strand
GCCAGGTCGGAACTGTTTTCCAAGATTTCCGTTTGCTACCAAATAAAACCATTTCTGAAAATGTTGCTTTCACATTACATGTACTTGGTTATTCCCAAAAAGAAATAAATCGCGAAGTCCCTGAAGTTCTTGAATTAGTTGGTTTAGAAGATAAAGGGGATCGCAAACCAAACGAGATTTCAGGTGGCGAGCAGCAGCGAGTTGCAATTGCGCGCGCATATGTAAGCCGGCCATTGATTTTGATTGCTGACGAACCAACTGGAAACCTAGATCCAAATACTAGCGTGGGCATTATGAAATTGCTTGATCGCATTAACCGCGAAGGCACCACAGTTTTGATGGCAACGCACGATTCTGGAATCGTGGATCAAATGCGTAAGCGAGTTATTGAACTCGAAGGCGGCCATGTAATTCGCGATCAAGTTCGCGGCGTTTATGGATACACGGGCTGATGATGAGCAAGCAAGCATCGGCTATTCGGATGATGATGAGCAAGCAAGCATTGGCTATCCGGATGATGAGTTACTCAATTTTCGGAAACAAGGGATAGGGGCAGATCAATGCGCGCTAAGTTTTTAATGAGCGAAGTTGGAATCGGCCTGCGCCGTAACCTAACTATGACATTTGCCGTAGTTGTGACAGTAGCGATCTCGCTATCACTGCTCGGTATCGGCCTACTTTCTAATGCCCAAGTCGGTGCCATGAAAGATTATTGGTATGACAAGATCGAAGTTTCGGTATTTCTCTGCGGTCCGTTGAGCGAAACCCCATCTTGTTCAGGTGGCGTGGTAACTACTGATCAACGTTTACAGATTCAGAAAGATCTCGAAGAGCTAAGCGTTGTAGATAGCGTTTATTACGAGTCACAATCAGAGGCTTTCACGCGTTTCCAAGAGCGATTTAAAGAATCTGCCATTGCTCAGAATGTTTCAGCGGATCAATTACCTGAGTCTTTCCGCGTGAAACTAAAGGACCCAACGCAGTTCGCAGTAGTAGTTAGCGCATTCTCTGGGCGCCCAGGCGTTGATGTAGTTCAAGATCAACGGTCAATTCTTGAAAAGTTCTTCCAATTGTTATCAGTACTCCGAAATGGCGCGCTCTTAGTTGGTTTAGCTTCGGTTTTGACCGCAGCTCTTCTTATTAGTAATACCTTGCGTATCGCAGCCTTTAACCGTCGCCGCGAAACCGGTGTAATGAAACTTGTTGGCGCATCGTCTTGGTCAATTCAATTGCCATTTTTGCTTGAAGGAATCTTCTCGGCCTTTGTCGGCTGGGGCCTAGCAACAGGATTATTGGCTGGTCTGAAAAGCGTTATCGATAGCAAAGTCGCGCCCCTTCTTACCTTCACAAAATTCTTTGGTTGGAACGAAGTCTGGATCGCTTCAGGTTGGTTATTGCTAACTGGTATCGGTGTTTCAACTATTGCATCTCTCGTAACACTTCGTCGCTACCTCAAGGTCTAACGCCAAATATTGGCGGTGCATCGTGGTGAGCAAAACAGAGTTAGCAAGTCGTAGAACTAACTCTGTCGTATCACGTTTACAAGTGGGTGCATCATGGTGAGCAAAACAGAGTTAGCAAGTCGTAGAACTAACTCTGTCGTATCACGTTTACAAGTGGGTGCATCATGGTGAAAGAAGTTGGTAAGAAGTTAATTGCGCAGAATAAAAAAGCGCGCCACGATTATTCAATCGAAGATGTCTTCGAGTGCGGATTAGTTCTAACGGGAACTGAAGTTAAGTCATTGCGCGCTGGCCGCGCTTCATTAATTGATGGTTTTGCCATGATCGAAGATGGTGAACTTTGGTTACATGGCGTTCATATTCCGGAATACACCGAAGGCACTTGGACAAATCACACTCCACGACGCAATCGAAAAATGCTCGTTCATAAAGATGAGATCAAGCGTCTGCATGCAAAGGTGAAAACCGGTGGACTAACTTTGGTTCCACTTTCACTTTATTTCAAAGATGGAAAAGCCAAGGTTGAGTTAGCTGTTGCGCGCGGCAAGAAAGCACACGATAAGCGCGCATCACTGATGGAACAGCAGGCAGGTCGCGAGATTGAGCGCGAGATATCGCGTCGCAATAGCGGTAAGAGTGGGCGTTCGAGCAAATACGACGACTAGTGGCAAACGCTATTTAGTCCGACTGCTGTTTTTCAAGATCACTCGCCGATCAAAGCTTCGAAAATGGAGATAAAGCACATTTTCTACGCTTTATCGGACTTCGCTTAAGATCAGCTATTGCTTACTTCTAAGCGTAAAACTCGCTGGATTAGATTCTTGTCATACCCCTGCCTTACACTTAAGCCATCACGTGTTGGTTTGTTGGCGGAAATATTTTCCGCTAGTAATCGACCCCTGATAAAACAACTAAATAGCGAAGCAATATTGCTTCCACACCCATGGGGGTGAACGGTCTCGACTTTGGATGTTGGGATAGGGGAAGCGGGCCGAGGAAGCCAGGATGATCTCGTAAACCAATAACCTGTGCAAAAAATCAAGCGCCAGTAAAACTGCCGCTGATTACACCCTAGCTGCCTAAGCTAGCTCTGTAATCCGTTAGCCCAGAGCTCCGCCTTTGGCCTGGGATCTAACGCCGACAGAAGGCTTTTCATGAAGTTGGCTTTGCGGACGACTTCGGAGAACAGTTTCGCAAATGAGTTTGTCGGATACTTGTGTGTAAGAGATCCGGAACTGAGAAAACGATAAACGCACTACGCCCGTAGAAGCCCTATGTCAGTACCGAAGGACCCGGGTTCGATTCCCGGCACCTCCACAACGAATGAGGCGTATACAAGTGTTTACATTTGTATATAGCCGAACGAGGCGTGGTGGTTTAGCGCTTCAGCGCAAACCTCCACCATGTTTTATTCTGCGTTGTAAGGAATATGTTGTAAAAAAATCTAGTGCTGTCCGCTTGGTCCATTGCGGCGGTCTGATCCGCCACTGAATTTGTTTCCGAAACCATCGGGGTAGTACTCGCGCTTTACCGCAAAGAAAGCAGTGAGCGATCCGATAATTGCCATTAAGATTACAGCAAAGCCAGCGCTTGCAATAAACAAATTAAATGACATCAAGCTTCCGATTACGGCTAAAAATGTCACAAAAACTCGTCGAATTAGCGCAACGAGATTACTTGTGCTTTCACGATTTAATGCAGGCAACCAAGTTAGAAATAGTGCAATTGGTCCACTGAATAAAGCAATCGCCAGAATAATCACGACTAGAAGTGCAAGTGATTCCATAGTTAAAGGCTAACCCAAGAATCTGAAGTCGCAGCGAATAAATCCATATCAATTTGGCGGCCATCAGAACGCGTAACTCGCGATCTCATTAGACCTTCATGCGCATAACCAGCACTTAGCAATACCTTCTTTGAAGCTACGTTGTCATTATCAACTAAGCCAGCTAGACGCCTGAAACCTAAAGTTTCGAAGGCATAGTTAGTCACCATTTTGCTGCCGATTGTGCCATAGCCATGACCACGTGCATCTTTGTTTAGCCAGTAGCCAATTTCGCCGATGTGGTTATCTTCTTCAATTGCATGAATTGAAAACGGCCCGATAAAGGTTTCCCCAGCAACCTTTAGGGCTGCCGGACCTACATCCTTATTGATAGTTAACACCCAGTGAATCGCTTTGTGCGCTTCAAATAAACCCGGCGCCCTCTCGCGCACAAACCCTTGGGCTAACTCGATTGTGTATTCGGCTGGAACGGTCGTGAACTGCGGGATCAACGGGTCCTGGCAAGATTGATAGATCGCATCGATATCTGCTTCGGACAACGGGCGCAGGGTGAATTGCCCATAGGTGATTGTCGGACTCTCACTTGGCCACCAGATCATGTGCTTAAGGTAGCCGAACGCCTGAGGTGCTCGCTAAGCAATATGGGGTTATCCCTATTATTATTTGGGCATGATCAAATCAACGGCTAAGAAGTTAGTTTCCAGTGCAATCACATTTGCGATCTCTATTTCACTAAATATCGTCGCGGTTGGCGCTGGCGCTTTAGGCATCACTGCCATTGGCGCTACAGGTATCGGGATTTCTGCCGCTAATGCAGCACCGGTAAACGTGACTAGCAATGGCTGGACTCTCACCGTGCCTGATTTGATCTTCACAACTAGTTCTTGGAAGTTCGTACTTACTCCGAACTCCCCTAACTTCTTTGATGATTTTGATTCCGTAACCCTTAAATTAAAGGATTCTAAAGGCAAAGAGATTGGCTCAGCCTTTGATTATGCAACTATGGCCAAGGATCCAAAACTAGATTTCACAATGTACGTAAGTGCATCAGATTTCAGCAAAGTAGAGACAACGAACTCATTTATAGCCACAGCCGAAATTAAACGTGGGTCTAGCTCAAAACAAGCAAGTGTGAATATAACTTTCTCAGTTCCAATAACTTCATTTCCTAAGCGTCCAACAGCATTTGTAGATTATCTAAAGTTTTCGTCAGACCTAACAACTTTAGAGATGCCATTTCCAAAAGATTGTGAAGCTCTCGAGTTTAAATACACAATGAATGATCCATTTTCGGAAATCTCAGATATAGATTTCTCACTTATGGATGCAAAAGGCAAAGAGATTGCCTCCGAGTCTGCATATTCAAGTGAAATTGGCGAGCAAAAAGGTGACTTCAACGTTTGTAGTTACACAGTCAAGGACGCTTCTGCCCCATTTAGTATCGAAGTAACAATAAATTTTGATGATGAAACTGGGAAGTCAAAACTAACCAATAAATACAGTGTCCGTAATTCGAAATTCCCTAAGCGACCATCAAATTTTGCCGAATACCTGACATTCAAGACTGATTTTGCGAATATCGAGATTCCGTATCCAAAATCATGTTCAAAGTTTGAATACCAATTCACTGTTAATGATCCTTACAGTGAAATCTCAAGTTTTGACTTTGCTCTGCAAGATAGTAAAGGCACCACAATAGGTTCAGACTATGCTTATGAAACTCAATCAGAATTGCAAACCGGATCGATTTCAATTTGTGATTATTCAGTTGCAAAGGCCGTAGCACCATTTACTCTCAAGGCCTCAATCAAGTTCTCATCCGACACCGGTAAGTTAGCGCTGGAATCAGTAATACCGGTCAAGATCGAAAACCCAGCTGTGAAGTATTTGGCTACCTTAAACGCGCAAGGTGTTGTTTGCGCTAAAGGAACCACTTATTCAGTTGTTAAAAGTGGCAATTGCCCATCGGGTGCCAAGGCAATTAATTTCACCGAACCAACAGAACTGCAGTGGAACACCTTGACCCGTGCACCGGCTCAGGTTAAAGGCAAAAACTTCGTAATCTTTGGATGTGTTGCCCAGTTTGATGCAAACACGGGTGGTTCAAAGTTCCGTGCTTATGCCTCAAAAACTCCAACTGCCTCTTGGCTAAGTGGCGTGAATTCGTTATTCACTGGAAATGCCAAGAGCCTGCTTAAGTTGAAGGAAGACGATGCATTTATTGCAAAGGTAAATGTCTCGGGCGCAACTAGTTACTCAACTATTGGCAACAAGACAACAGTACCAACATTTGCAGTTTGTGACTTTGTAAAGATCGGTAGCTGCTAAACCGCATCGAGAACTGGTCGGGCGGGAACGAAGTATCGGTGACCGTCGGGTGATTCCCAGTTGCATGAACCATCTTCGCTGCTTGTTAGTTTCCAGCCGCCATGGGTTTTCATGCGATGATGACGGCGGCAAAGTGCGCCGAGGTTTGCAGCTGATGTTTCACCGCCATCTTCCCAGGCCTCAGCATGATCAATATCGGCACGAGCAGCAGATTGCCGACAACCCGGAAACCGGCAAGTACGATCGCGAGCAATTAAATAATCAACTAAATCCTGAGGTGGCTGATAGCTATCTCGCCCATAATCAAGAAGCGTGCCGGTGTTTGGATCGGTGATAAACCTTCGCCATTTTCCTTCACCTGCGAGCGCTCGCATTATCTGCGCCGGTAACACTCCGTAACCGGCAAGTTGTCCGGGATTTTCTTTAAGCCCCAGCAGGGTTGGTAAATCGATAGTTACATTTACGGAAACCGATCTGCGATGCGATTTAGCTTCATCTGCAGAGAGCGAAACGGCAATTCCAGCAATTTCACTTAAGGCGTCAGCACGCTTCATATCCATTGTTCGAAGATCTGGTGCATATTCATTGCTAAATGCGGCTTCTTCCTCAGGTGTCATTTTAATCTGCTCACCACTAACACCAGCACCGCTAACACCAGCACCGCTAACACCAGCACCGCTTTTTCTTTTAGCGTTTTCATAAGTACTGGGTGCGCGACCAATAAAGGCAGCGCGGATTATCTCGGCTTTTGCAGCGTGGTTACGAGCTTCTTCATCGCGACGATTGGCTCGGATTACGAAATTCTCGATTGCTGACATCACAGTTTGAGCATCTTCAGCAGGAAGAATCGCCACAACCGTAGCCATTCCATCGGACTCGCGATACATCGAAACTTTGCGAGTTTCGCGGGCTCTAACGACAATTTCTTCAAACTCTTTTGGCGCGACTTGTGCAAGCATCGTGCGCACCTTGTTGCCAACTTGGGCCGGAGTATGAAACTCAGCATGTGCAATGGCACTTTCCTCGATGCGCTCTATAGCTTCCTTAGGTAGACCCTCGCGAATAGCAGCGGCAGTTTCGCGTGCGATTACATTTGCATGCGCTGGTGAGATTTCGCCAGTAGCCAGTGCGGAGCAGGTATTGGGCAGAGTATTAATTAATGAACGAGCAATATCGATCTTGTATTGAGCCGAATTACCTGACATGCGTAACGCAGCCGAAATATCTTCGCGCTCGGCATCATCGACGCCCTCATAAATTCCATCGGCTTCACTCGGTTCGGCACCCGCAACGGCAACGATTGCTCGCTGAATTAATGCTTGCAGCCAGCCAGTCTGGCGTTCAACTGCGCTTAGGTAATCAACTCGAGCGCCACGGCTTAAATCCTCAGGATCTATCGCAACCAAGGCCGTCAGAGTTTCGATTCCAGGAACTGAATTAAGTAACTCAGTAGCGCGGGAATCTAAAGTATTTTGGAAGCGAACACTCGAACTAGCAGTGTTGCAAGATTGATCATCATTTTGGAAGCGATCGACCGGAGCGTAAATTTCGCCAGTTTCAGGATCAAATTCTGGGTTTGAACTTGATTATCAGGGCGAAGATCTAGATGTAATCGATTCTTAATCACTTTTGAATCGGGAACTTTGAGAAATAAAATATCGGGAAATCCTGTGTTATTCGGATCGTTAAGTTCGCGTTCGATCCAATAACCAATCTCGTCACCATCTTCACCAACTGACCATCCGAGCACTTCAGCCCAAAATTCGGCTAGAGCTTTTGGGTTATGAGCATCGACAGTTATGCATTGCAGTGAAAGAGACATACGCAGATGCTAGCCAATTACCTAAAACTAAAAAAGTTGCTACTTAACCCTCTTGCATTGTCGTTGGCGCACCGTGAACGTCAAGAATTTCAGCACCACTTGAAGAAGCGCCGGCAGTATCAGCAGTTGAATTTGGGGTATTAGAGCCACCTAATTTCGAACCTTCGCCACCACGATTTAGTTGCGCATTTGGGCGATGACCTTTTTCAATTACCGGAATCGAGCCTAGAACGCCCTTTTGGAAGTCCTCAAAAGCCTGCAGTACTTCGCGCTTGGTGTTCATAACAAATGGACCCATCCAGGCCACTGGTTCCTTAATTGGTTCGCCACCGAGAATGAAAAGTTCCATCTCAGGTGAACGTGATTCCTGCACATTTGCAGCACGCACAACAATTGTGTCACCTTCACCAAATACAGTTAGTTGGCCCATTTGAACTGGTCGAGATTCTTCGCCAACGAAACCATGTCCAGCTAACGTGTAAACAAGTGCGTTGTAATCTTTACGCCAAGGCAAACGAATTTCAGCACCAGGTTGCAAAGTGGCATGAATCAACGTGATTGGTGTCTGTGTTGAACCCGGGCCTTTATGTCCGGCAAGATCGCCGGCGATTACGCGAATTAGCGCGCCGCCATCTTCTGATGCAAGAAGAGCAACTTCACTGGCACGTAAATCTTGATAAGCAGGTGGTGACCATTTTTTAGCTGCTGGCAAGTTAACCCAAAGTTGGAAACCATGGAATAACCCACCACTCATTACTAAAGATTCTGGGGGAGTTTCAATATGCAAAATTCCAGCACCGGCTGTCATCCACTGTGTATCACCATCGGTAATGGTTCCGCCGCCACCGTTGTTATCGAAGTGATCAAAAATTCCATCAATAATGTAAGTAACGGTTTCGAAACCGCGATGTGGATGCCAAGGAGTTCCCTTAGGTTCTCCCGCTTTAACGCGTGGAAGTACGGTGATATCGGCAACGGTTACTGCTGGCATTGGTGCTCCTTATCGACACCTGTGACTCACTTTTAGAGCGCAGGCTTTTCTCTAAACCAAGAGTAGTTGAACCTTCAACTATCTCGCAACTCGAACTTATTTACTTTAATTCCGCCGACATTGAAAGAAGATAGGGAGTGAGTTTTAAGTAGAAGGTGTCTAGGCTGATTCCAAAGACTTTGGTGAAATTAGATTGATAATCTGCGCTCATAGCAAAAGAACTATAAAAATTGGCCATTTTTTCGTGGCCGTAAACCGATACTAAGACTTCCGTCGCATAAGAACCAAGTAAATATGACAACCCAAGTGCACCAGGTGAATTTGTCGTCGCTTCAATACTTTTCATAAGTATCTTTGTAGCATCAGGATTATTCTTTTGAAGCACGGATTTAAGACTTTGCCCCGGAAATAAGGTTGAAATATATGTCTGCGAATCAGCTGCATACTGAGAGTGCATTCCCGATCTTGTCACTCTTAAAGAATCGAAATAGTCATAACCGATTGCTTCACCATAAAACTGTGCACCACCTTCAACGGACCACCAGGGTAGCGCGCCGAGATTTGTTGGGGCGCTTAATCCAAATTGAGCAAGGTGTGAATATTCATGAGCAGCAGTTGAACGATTCCATAAACCTTGATCTTTAAATTCAAGACCCTGTTCAAATAAGAATTTCGTTCCACCCATTAATGAAGCAGAAGCATTTCCACAATATTGCGCAGAACAACCGCTAAATCCACTTGCCCAAGCCGAATTTCCGCCAGCCGCTTCATATTTTGCTTTCGCCCAATCAATATCTTTTGATGAGTACCAAATTATTATCATGGAAGTTGGTTTGAAAAAAGAGGACCAGAGTTTTACAGCCGAGTTAATTTCATTTTTAGCGATTTCAACTCGCCATGGTTCGACATTTTCTCCAACCTGGAAATTGATCGCACCATCGTTAGTAAAGCCATTTGCTACGTATTTACTTACCTCGGCACGAGAAGCTAGATAAACCTGCTTATATTCCAAATTATCTAGACTTAAAGGTGTAACGGCTGCCTGTGTTGCTGTCGCGGAAGGCGTCGGCGTTGCTGTGGCAGAAGGCGTCGGTGTCGCAGTCGCAGAAGGTGTCGGTGTTGCAGTTGCAGAAGGAGAAACAATTGGCTTTGGCGCCGGAAGTTTGACGCCTTTGCTCCAGACTAACTTCTTGCCACTTTTCACGCATGTGTATTTAAAACCATTGGATGTACTTGTAAGGCCTGATTTTTTGCAGGCATCGCCTGGCTTAACTGCGCTGGAAGCAGGGGAAAGATTTGTGAGCAGGACGCAGCTCGCAATAAGTATGGTTGCAAGGCTGCGTCTCATGAGTTAAATCTAACCCTGCAGAAGTCCTAGAGTCCCTTTAGCGCGCTAACGACTTTGGTCAACGAAGCCTTTGCATCACCAAAGAGCAACATGGTCTTTGGATCATAAAGCAATTCGTTTTCGATACCGGCAAATCCTGGGCGCATTGAACGCTTCAAGAAAATAACGTTGGCCGAGTTAGCAACCTGCAAAATTGGCATTCCATAAATTGGGCAACCAGGAGTGGTTTCAGCAGCTGGATTAACCACATCGTTTGCACCGATCACGATTGCAACATCGGTCTGCGCAAAAGTTGGGTTAACCTCATCCATTTCAGCAAGTTGTTCATACGGAACATTTGCTTCTGCAAGCAACACGTTCATATGTCCTGGCATACGACCAGCTACTGGGTGAATTCCATAAGCAACATCAATTCCCTTTGCGATTAACAAGTCTGCTAATTCGCGAACAGTGTGCTGAGCTTGCGCAACTGCTAGTCCAAATCCTGGAACGATAACAACGCGACGTGCGTAATTAAGCAAGATTGCAACATCATCAGGTGAGCCCGAACGAACTGGGCGATCTTCTGCGGCACCACTTGCTTCTTGTGCCTTTGCAGTAAATGCGCCAAACAAGGTTCCAAATAATGAGCGGCCCATTGCTTCAGCCATCATGCGAGTAAGAATTGTTCCTGAGGCACCAACCAAGGTTCCGGCGATGATCAGCAGCGTTGAATCAAGTACGTAGCCGCTAGCAGCAACCGTTAAACCGGTAAATGCATTTAATAGTGAGATAACAATTGGCACATCTGCGCCACCAACTGGAAGCACGAACAAGATTCCAAAGAGCAGCGATAAACCAGCCAAAATCAAGAGCGGCGTGGTTCCAAGTGCGACAACTACCCAGCCTGATGCGCCAAGCACGGCTACCAAGGTGCCAGCAATAACGAAGCGACCGCCAGGGAAAACCACTGGGCGAGTAGTCATAAGTTCTTGCAACTTCATGAAGGTAATAATCGAGCCACTGAAGGAAACGCAGCCAAC
>RFRA01000220.1 GCA_009924725.1 Actinomycetota bacterium | reverse complement strand
TTATCGCGCCCACATCCGCATTACCCAAATACTGAAACTGGTGTGAAGTTAGGTGATGAGCAATTCGCACGTGACTGGAACTGGGGCGAGCGCGGAATTTACGCACTTGTCGGCATGGGTATTGAACCTGGCATGAGCGATGTTTTTGCGAAGTACGCATCTGATTATTTATTTAGTCGCCTAGATTCCGTAACTGTTTTTGATGGTTCGAATTTAACGGTTGAAGGTTTTGATTTTGCACCATCGTTTTCTATTTGGACAACGATTGAAGAATGTTTGAATCCGCCACTAATGTGGGAAGACGGCCGTGGTTGGTTTACGACTGAACCATTTAGTGATCTCGAAGTTTTTGATTTCCCAGAAGGCATTGGGCCAGTTGAATGTGTAAACGTTGAGCACGAAGAAGTTGTACTGATCCCCCAGAAAGTTGATGCTAAGAAAGTCGCCTTCAAATACGGCCTCGGTGCACAGTTCATTACAACGCTAAAAACAATTCACATGCTCGGAATGGATCGCAAAGATACGGTTGATGTGCAAGGCGTTGCAGTTTCACCACGTGATCTACTGGCAGCTGCTTTGCCAGATCCAGCAACCTTGGGTTCACGCATGAAAGGTAAAACTTGTGCCGGAACTTTGGTTAAAGGTTTAGATAAAGAAGGTAAGCCGCGCGCTGTATATATGTACAACGTAGTTGATAACGCATGGTCAATGGCTAATTACGGGGACCAAGCAGTCGTTTGGCAGACCGCAATTAACCCAGTTATTGCGATGGAGCTAATCCATAAAGGTATTTGGCAGCCAGATGGCGTTAATGGCCCAGAGTGGTTTGATGCAAAACCATTCCTAGATTTGCTCGAGGAATATGACAGCAGTTGGCATATCCGCGAAGAATCAACCGATGGGATAGTTCCTGATGATGCTTCATCAATCGCTTAACCTTTAATGATTTAGGGAATTGGTGGAGATAATGAGCAACCAAGTTAATCAATCAAATAAAGGCAAGTGGGCGCTAGTCACTGGCGCTTCTGTTGGAATCGGAGAAAGCTTCTCGCGTTTACTTGCTGAACTTGGCTTCAATATTGTTCTGGTTTCTCGAGATCTGCCCCGGTTAAATGAACGCGCTGCTGCGTTAGAGACAAATTTCAAGGTAAAAACAAAAGTGATTCAAGCAGACTTAGCGACTGATTCTGGCTGTAAATTCATTGAGGACTTCATTGCAGATAATGAAGTCGAAGTATTGATTAATAATGCAGGATTTGGAATTAACAAATCTTTTTTGGTAAGTGATATGGCTGCCGAGCAGCAAATGTTTGATGTCTTGGTACGGACCCCAATGCGCCTTATGCACGCAATCCTGCCTGGAATGAAAGAACGTAACTCAGGTACTTTGATTAATGTTTCTTCCGTTGCAGCCTGGATTGCTGGTGGCACTTATAGCGCGAGTAAGTCTTACCTAACTGTTTTAACTGAATCACTACATACTGAATTAGCTGGTACTAATGTAAAAGTTTCTGCACTGGCACCCGGATTCACGCGCACTGAATTTCACCAACGTGGTCGCATGAAAATGAATGGTCTGCCAAAATTTATGTGGCTTAATGCTGATGTACTTGTTGCAAAAGCTTGGTCAGATGCACAAAAAGGCGCTGCAGTTTCGGTTCCGGGCTGGCAATACAT
>RFRA01000219.1 GCA_009924725.1 Actinomycetota bacterium | reverse complement strand
CCAAAATTGTGGGCACCGAAACTGCAACTGAACTGCGCGACCTAACACTTAGGATCTATGACTTTGCTGCCGGCGTTGCACAAGAGCGCGGCATTATCTTGGCTGATACTAAATTCGAATTCGGCGCAGATGCTCATGGCGAGCTGACACTAGGAGATGAAGTTCTAACGCCAGATTCTTCGCGCTTCTGGGACGCAGCTGTTTGGCAACCAGGCAAAGTACAACCTTCTTTTGATAAACAATATTTGCGCGACTATTTAGTCGCCAGCGGGTGGGATCGTGAGAGCAATCCACCAGCGCTACCAACTGAAGTTGTTGAGAAAACTACCCAGCGTTACACCGAAGCTTTTAAACGAATTACCGGCGCTGAATTTAAAGCACCAAGTGCAAAGCACGAATCATTAAGCGTTAAGAACTAACAAAGGGGATAAGACAATGGGAAAAATCGTGGTCGATGTAATGTTAAAGCCCGAGATTCTTGACCCACAAGGTAAGGCAGTCGCTGCTGCGCTGCCTCGCTTAGGTTTCTCTTTTGCTACCGATGTGCGCCAAGGCAAGCGCTTTGAGATCACCGTCGATGGCGATGTCACCGCGGCGCAAATTGCTGAAGTTGAAAAAGCTGCCGAAGTTCTACTTGCTAACCCAGTTATTGAAACCTTTACCGTTAGGGCCGAATAAGTATGCGTATTGGAGTCGTTACTTTTCCCGGCACTCTCGATGACCGAGATGCTGCGCGAGCAGTTAAATACGCAGGCGCCGAGGCCATTTCGCTCTGGCACGGAGATGCCGACTTAAAGGGCGTCGATGCAGTAATTCTGCCTGGTGGTTTTTCCTACGGTGACTACCTGCGCTGCGGTGCGATCTCACGCTTTGCCCCAGTTATGACTGAAATTATCGCCCAAGCCAATAAAGGCATGCCGCTACTTGGTATCTGCAATGGTTTCCAGGTTCTCTGCGAAGCTCATTTACTGCCGGGTGCGCTAACTCGTAATCACGAACTACATTTCCTCTGCCTTGATCAAGCACTAAAGATTGAAAACACAAATAGTGCTTGGACCAGTAATTTCACTAAGGGCCAAGAAATTGTGATTCCACTTAAAAATGGTGAAGGTTCTTTCCAGTGTGATGATGAAACTTTAAAGTCGTTAGAAGATAACAATCGAATTATTGCTCGCTATGTTGGCGAGAACCCAAATGGTTCACGCAACTTAATTGCCGGCATCACTAACGAACGCGGCAATGTTGTTGGCTTGATGCCCCACCCAGAACATGCCATTGATTCACTAACTGGCCCAAGTACTGATGGTTTGCCATTCTTCACTTCAGTTCTAACTGCGTTGGTAGGCAAGTGATGGCGCTAGATACCGTTGCAATCGCGCAAACCACACCAGATACCAAACAACCTTTCGCCGAACTTGGCTTAAAACCCGATGAGTATGCGCGCATTAAAGAAATTCTTAATCGTCGCCCAACTTCTTCCGAGCTGGCCATGTATTCAGTTATGTGGTCTGAGCACTGTTCATATAAATCTTCCAAGGTTCACTTAAAACAATTTGGCGAGAAAGCACCACATAGCGATGCGCTTTTAGTTGGTATCGGTGAGAACGCTGGTGTTGTCGATGTTGGTCAGGGATACGCAGTTACTTTTAAAATCGAATCACATAACCACCCTTCATTTAT
>RFRA01000218.1 GCA_009924725.1 Actinomycetota bacterium | reverse complement strand
CACGGCGCAAATACCACCGCCGAATCTTTCAATCAGACTTGGTGGCCAAAGGCGCTTAGCCTCGAAATTCTGCATCAGCATGACACAAAGACCAATCCACTTGGCGCTGACTTTGATTATTTAGAAGAGCTAAAGAAGTTAGATATCGCAGCGCTTAAAAAAGATATGCATGAGTTGATGACAACCAGCCAAAGTTGGTGGCCAGCTGATTGGGGTCATTACGGCGGATTAATGATTCGTTTGTCTTGGCATGCAGCCGGCACCTATCGTGTGGCCGATGGTCGCGGTGGTGCAGGTTCTGGTAGCAACCGTTTTGCGCCACTAAATTCTTGGCCAGATAATGCCAACCTAGATAAAGCGCGTCGTTTACTTTGGCCAATTAAGAAGAAGTATGGCAACAAAGTCAGCTGGGCAGATTTATTAGTGCTAGCTGGCACGATTGCATATGAGTCAATGGGGCTAAAGACTTTTGGTTTTGCATTCGGTCGCCCAGATATTTGGTATCCAGAGACCGATATTTATTGGGGTAATGAAAAAGAGTGGCTTGCTCCAAGTGATTCACGTTATGGCGATGTTAAAGATGCATCAACGATGGAAAATCCTCTTGCAGCAGTTCAAATGGGTTTGATTTACGTAAACCCTGAAGGTGTTAACGGAAAGTCAGATCCACTATTAACCGCTGCTCATATTCGTGAAACTTTTGCTCGTATGGCAATGAACGATGAGGAAACTGTCGCCCTTACTGCCGGTGGCCACACTGTTGGTAAAGCACACGGAAACGGTTCAGCTAAGAACCTAGGCCCAGCGCCAGAAGCTGCCGGGCTAGAAGAAGCCGGTCTGGGTTGGATGAACCACGCCACTCGCGGCGTTGGACGCGACACTGTAACCAGCGGAATTGAAGGGGCTTGGACCACTAATCCAACTAAGTGGGATGGTGGTTATTTTGATCTGCTCTTCAAGTATGACTGGGAGCTAAAGAAGTCACCTGCTGGGGCAACTCAATGGGAACCAATTAATATCGCCGAAGAAGATAAGCCGGTAGATGTTGAAGATCCGTCAATTAAATACAACCCAATGATGACTGATGCCGACATGGCCATGAAGATGGACCCTGCATATCGCGCAATTTCAGAGCGTTTCCAAAAAGATCAGGCCGCATTCGATGACGCGTTCGCTCGCGCTTGGTTTAAGTTAACGCACCGCGACATGGGACCAAAGGTTCGCTACATCGGGCCAGATGTTCCGGCTGAAGATTTAATTTGGCAGGATCCAATTCCGGCAGGAAATAAGAACTACAACGTAAACGAAGTTAAGCAAGCGATTGCCGCTTCTGGTTTATCAGTAGCAGATCTAGTTACAACTGCATGGGATAGTGCGCGCACATATCGTGGTTCGGATAAGCGAGGCGGTGCCAATGGTTCTCGAATTCGTTTAGCACCACAGAAAGATTGGGCAGGAAATGAGCCAGCTCGTTTAGCTCGAGTACTTTCAGTTCTTGAACCAATTGCGCAAAATAGTGGTGCATCTATCGCAGATGTAATTGTTCTAGCTGGTGGCGTAGGTGTTGAAATGGCTGCAAAAGCTGCCGGTCTTGATTTGGAAGTTCCATTCACACCAGGTCGCGGCGATGCAACTGCTGAACAAACTGATGCTGAATCATTCGCACCCCTTGAGCCAATTCATGATGGCTTCCGTAACTGGCAAGC
>RFRA01000217.1 GCA_009924725.1 Actinomycetota bacterium | reverse complement strand
ATAGTTTAACTTTCAACTACTTTTGCACTACTCTAGCTAAGCAAGCAACACATTCAAGCCCCACCACAAACCCAAATAAGTAAGAAGGAGTCCCATGGACGTAGTACTAGTAATCGGCCGCGTACTTTTCGCGCTGCTCTTCATCAACTCAGGTATCGCACACCTCACCAAACTTGAGGCAATGACTGGCTATGCAAAGTACAAGAAGATTCCAGCAGCCAAACTAGGCGTGATCGTTTCCGGTCTGATGATCCTCGTAGGCGGCCTATACATCGCCCTCGGTATTTATGCTGACTTAGGCGCACTTCTAATCGCGCTATTCCTAATTCCAACCTCATTCCTAATGCATGCATTCTGGAAAGAAACTGATGCAACTGCCAAGCAGAACGAGAGCATCGGATTCTTCAAGAATTTAGCAATGGCTGGCGCTGCGCTAATGATCTTCGCACTAGTTGCAACTGGTACAGATTTTGGTCCAAGCATCACATCTGCATTCTTTAGCTTCACCCGTTAATTCAAGGTTAAGTGAACTTTAAATAACTTAAAGCTTAACCAGAACGCCCTCGGAGATTTCCGGGGCGTTCTGCCATTATCTACCAATGTTAATCATCGAAGGGCTAATTGCCGGAGCTTTAATTGGTTCGGTCTTAGGTTTCATTGGCGCCGGTGGCGCAATGCTTTCAGTGCCAATTCTGATTTATGTTTTTGATTTCTCGGCTAGTCATGCGACAACTGCAGCACTAGCCGTAGTTTTACTTGCTGCGGCATCAGGCTTGATTCCCAAGTTTAAATCTAAAGATGTCCTAATAAAAGAAGCGCTAGTTATTTGCTTACTGGGTCTAACTACTAATATTTCAACTTCGCTAATCGCAGATCAACTTAGCGAACGCTTCATCTTGACTGGCTTCTCGCTAGTTCTCTTAGTTGCTGGCAGCTCAATGCTGATAAAGCCATTTACATCTGGTCTAGAACGAAAGATGCCAGCTTGGGCGCTTATTCTGGTTTCCTTAGTTATTGGCTGCATGACTGGTTTATTTGGAATAGGTGGCGGCTTCTTAGCTATCCCAGTTCTGGTTTTATTCTTCCGAGTTCCACAAAATAAGGCAGCTGGCACTTCACTATTAATCATTACTGTGAATTCGATCATCGCATTTTTGGGGCACTATAAAATTTGGAGTGAAGTTAACTGGAAGGTACCAATTGCAATGGCGGTATCTGCTGTTGTTATCTCACAATTGGCTTCCGGCAAAAGTGCTGGAGTATCGCCAACAATTCTTAAGCGCGCCTTCGCTGTTTTACTATTTACCATCTCGGCGATCACGCTTCTAAATGCGTGGATCTTCTAAAGCAAGTACTTTATAACTATGGATGGCGTACTTGAGAAAGCGGCAGTAAAGCGAGTGGCCGCTGCACTGCAAGAACATGGCTGTGCCGGCCAAATTAAAGTTCTCTCCGACAGCGCACGTACCGCAGCCGAAGCCGCAGCAGCCCTGGGCATTGAAGTTGGTCAGATTGCGTCATCACTAATCTTCAAACTACCCGATGGATCACCTCTATTAATTATCACTAGCGGCCGTCATCGCGTCGATACCGATTTAGTGGCAAGTAATTTAGGAATTGAGAAGCTTGGTCGAGTCGATGCCGATTATGTTAAAGAGCAATCTGGCTTTTCGATTGGTGGCGTTGCCCCAATTGGTTGGGTCTCCCCCGCAACAA
>RFRA01000216.1 GCA_009924725.1 Actinomycetota bacterium | reverse complement strand
AATTCGTTCGCCCAGATGTAATGACAATTTGTTTAGGTCAAGCATCTTCGGCTGCTGCAGTTATTCTCGCTGCAGGTGCTAAAGGCAAGCGTTATGCACTTGAGCACTCACGTATCTTGATTCACCAGCCATTCGCGCAAGGTGATTACGCACAAGCATCTGATATCGAAATTCAGGCTGCTGAAATCATGCGTATTCGCTTAATGCAAGAAGAGTTAATTTCTCGTCACTCAAATAAAACCATCGCTGAAGTAACAGCCGATGTTGAACGTGACAAGATTCTTACCGCTGCTGAAGCTGTTGAATACGGTCTAATCGATCAAGTTCTCGAGAGTCGTAAGGCAAAGCCACAAGCGTAAGCAGAAAAACTAGGCAATAGGTTAGGCAATGTGTTTAAAGCAAAGATTGCAAAACTAACTGAGGCGGGCTCCCTTTGGTCATATCCGGGATACCGCCTCTTTTGGGTTTCCACGACAATCTTTGTTTTGGGTGCATCAGCTTTTCCAATTGCGCTAGCAGTGACCATTATTGATCAAGGTGGAAATGCAACAACTCTTGGTTTAATTTTAGGTTCGCGTGTTTTGGCAGCGGTTATCGGTGCACCTTTTGCTGGCGTCTGGACTGATCGTTTGCCACGCAAACAAGTAATGATTGCGGCTGATTTAGGGCGAGCAGTAATTGTTTTTTCAATGGTCTTCTTATCTGGGCCGTCAATGCCACATATTTTCCTAGGTCTAGCAGTATTTTTAGTTGGCGTTGGTGATGCTTTTGGTGCAGCTGCAGCCGGTGCGATCATGCCTAGCTTGGTGCCTGATGAAAAATTGGCAGCAGCAAATGTTGCTCGCAACATTGTGGTTCGTACCTCAACGATTATTGGCCCTGGCATCGGGGGAGTATCGGTATATCTAATAGGTGGGCGCTTAACCTTCTTGATAACTGCATTTACTTTCGCACTCGGAACATATTATTTGAATCAAATTAAGGAAGAGATCAAGAGCGAACCTAAAGAACGAGAATCTTTTCTAACTGAAATGCGCGAGGGACTTCGCACCGTTATTGAAATTCCCTGGATCGGGGCTATGATTTTTATGGTTTCATTCCAATTAATGGTAGTCCTGGCGGCCGAAACGGTTTTGTTGCCGATCATCACAAAGCGCGAATTTGATTCGAATACGCCGTTTGCTTTATCGGCAGCAGCATTTTCAGTCGGTAGCATTATTTCGGCAATTATTTGCGTGAAAGTAAAAGTTAAGCACGAAGGCCAAGTTTCAATCTTGGTCTGGATGATTGTGATCGTCGCTCCACTGGCATTGGCATTTCCGGTATCAGGCACTGTGATTGTGGTTGCTTATTTAATCGCAGGACTTTCGGTTGGGCCGTGGGAGGCATGGTGGTCAACGGCCGTGCAACGCGAAGTTCCACCACATTTACAAGGTCGAGTTTTCTCAATTGATCACATGGGTTCAACTGCCCTAATGCCACTTGGCATGGCCCTTGTTGGCCCAGCTGCCAATTATTTTGGTGAGCGAAATTTATTAATTGGCGCTTCGATTTTCCATATTCTGATGGGGCTATCGGTCATGCGAATTCCCGGTGTGCGCGATATGAAGATGCCACCCAATCAAGTATCGCCCTGATTAATTATCTCTCAGAGCGAACAAGATTAAGCGCGAAAAGTCGAGCGCAAATTACCTACAGAAAATAGTATTCACTCATCAGCAAGGGGAATTCCCCGCCCCTGCTAAAGGAGAATCATGACTCGCATCGGC
>RFRA01000215.1 GCA_009924725.1 Actinomycetota bacterium | reverse complement strand
TTACGTGGTTGGGGTGAGTCACTCTCGCGCCAAGTTGGTGGTCGCGCCGCTGGTGGTGCGGGTATCGGTGGTCGTGGCCCAGGTGAAACTAAAATTGAAACTGATCGTCGTCGTATTCGCGACAAGATGGCGAAGCTTCGTCGCGAGATCGCCGAGATGAAAGTTTCGCGAGACACTAAGCGACAAGAACGCCGCCGTAATAACATTCCATCTGTTGCTATCGCGGGCTATACCAATGCTGGAAAATCTTCGCTATTAAACAAATTGACTAATGCTGGCGTCTTAGTGGAGAACGCACTTTTCGCTACTCTTGATCCAACTGTTCGCCAATCCCACACCGAAGATGGTCGGGTTTATACCTTGTCGGACACGGTTGGGTTCGTTAGACATTTGCCACATCAATTAGTTGATGCGTTCAAATCAACGCTAGAAGAAGTATCTGGTTCAGATTTAATTGTCCACGTTGTTGATGGTTCGCATTCAGATCCATTTGAACAAATTCGGGCAGTGCGTGAAGTAATCACCGAAATCGGCGGCGCTGAAATTCCCGAGATTATTGCGATAAATAAGGTTGATATCGCTGACCCAGATATGGTTATGCAGATTTTGCGTACTGAACCAAATAGTTATGCCTTTTCAGTTCGTACCGGTTTTGGAATTGAAGGCCTAATTCACGCGATTGAAAGGTCGCTACCTAGACCTAAAATCGAGATCAACACTGTGATCCCTTATGACCGCGGAGATTTAGTCAGTGCGATTCACGAACGTGGCGAAATTTTGCGTGAAGAGTATTTACCTGAAGGAACCTCACTACATGCACGCGTTGATGGGGGATTAGCCAAGGAGATCGAAGAAATCGTTCGGTAACTACTCAGTTGGCACTCATGTGACGGGAATATTTCCGACACGCCGAGGGTTCAATTAGTTAAACCAGGCAGTAATGCGCCACTATGCGCCCGCTGGGTATTTCCAGCAGCGTACGCCAGTCATTTGGCTTCGACTTAGTTTGGAAAGAAGGTGAGAGCAATGGCAACCGATTATGACACCCCCAGAAAAACCGATGAAGAGTTACATGAAGAATCGCTTGAGGAGTTAAAGGCGCAACGTGTCGATGCTCAATCCGGTCAGATTGATGTCGATGAAGCCGAAGCTGCTGAAAGCCTCGAGCTACCAGGTGCTGATTTATCTGGCGAAGAACTCTCTGTTCGCGTAGTTCCTAAGCAAGTTGATGAATTTACTTGCTCTCGTTGCTTCTTGGTTCATCACAGTACACAGCTGGCAAAAGGTGAAGGCGCAACTGCTGTTTGTAAGGAATGTGCTTAGCTGTTAAGAATTTCGGCAAGTTCTTTACTTCGCTTTGAAGTAATTAACCAATATGGAGTTTGATCGCGCGGATCGTTGATTTCAACTTTAACGCCGGTTGATCGCCAAAATCTAAAGATTAGAAAAGACGCTGGGTCGGCATCGCGAGTGCGAAGTCGACCCATTTCCTTGCTATCAAGTGCCGTTACCAGGCCTAAGTATTTAAGTTCGATATGAGCAGGGCCTGCTCTGAAGTCATTTTCATCAACTTCAATTACAAGCGTGCTCTTTAGGGCAATGAGCACGATAAGAATGGTGCTGACAACCCAAGTAACAAGTGCAGGTTGATTTCCGACTGCTGCCCAAACGGCAACGACTAACGACATAAAGAGAAAATAGATAAAAGCAAGCAGCCAAAATGGCGCACGAATCACTTCTCTAAATCTCATAAGACCACGCTATCGTGAAATAAATAAA
>RFRA01000214.1 GCA_009924725.1 Actinomycetota bacterium | reverse complement strand
TCACCAACTCCTACTCCAACTACGCAGTCCATTGTCTATCCCACGGACTTAACTCCTTTGACTTTGGCTGCCTACCAAGACTTTATTAAGACTTATAAATCTCGGCTAACGGATGAAGTTCCAAATATCGAATTCATTGTTGAGCCCAATATGGATAAAGTTCTTGAAAAACAGATTATCGATAACATAAATGTCACCGCGAAATTCTTCGCTAATGAACGTCCATTAAGCGTTCCACTAAGAATTTGGATTGCGATGTCAGCTCAATTCCAATGGATATATGACAACATGACGCTAGTTCTTCCGAGCCAGCTTTTAGACGGTGGTTGGCTGGATATGAAATTAGCGCGAGCCAAGGCCGAACCTGATGGATTCATGGGTGGAGGTGCAGCTGGTAACACTAAGAGTGATGTTGCCACCTTATTCTTTAATGGAAGCACCAAGGCAAACTGGGGCGATGCATTCTGGTCTCAAGTACCTTCACACGAATTTACTCACGTAGTTCAGCGATACGAACTCGGCAATTCAATGGCGCCAATGTTGTGCTGGGTGCGAGAAGGAAATGCAAACTACTACGGATTCTTGCTTGCAGGACGCAATAGTCAGGCAATGTATAGAAACTTCTGGCTGCAAGCACTTTCTAGAATTTCTACCCTTGGCGAAGATCCAGATTTTCAATCAAGATCTGCTTCTTACTGGGCCGACTTTTTCGTTCAGAATGAGACCAAAAAGGGCAGCCAATGTGACCCTTGGATAAATTACATTCTTGGTTCGATGGCATTTCAGTATCTCGGTGGCACATTTGGAAATGATGCAATCCAAAGTTTTTATCTTGGGCTTAAAGATTCATGGATAGGGGTTTGTGATTATCCGGTTAGCCAAGAAGGAATTACCTGCCCCGCGTGGAAAGGTGTATTTAAGAAAACATTCGGAATTACACCTGAAGCTGCCTATCCGAAATTCGGCCAATATATTTACGATGAAATTAAGTGGGCAAAAGGCAAACAGGTACTTTGGGATAAAGAGGCGTTAAAAATCGCACCTATTCCCACCAGTTAATTAGCTATTCATCATCGGAAAGAGATCAGCCTAGTGATTATTAGAAGCCATTCCGTTAGCCTGTGCCCTCTACAAGGAGTGCGAAATTGGCCAAACGGTATGACCAAGAATTTGCAGCCTGGGTGAGTGAGCACCAGGTAACATTGTTGCGCGCCGCTCGAATAATTTGTTTTGATATTCAAAATTCTGAAGATGTACTTCAAGAGACTTTAATTGATATTTATCGCCGTTGGGCAAAAGTAAGAGAATTTGAAAATCTTGAGGCCTATGCCATTCGAATTATGGTTAGCAAGCATGCAGATTTGCGTCGCAAGTGGGCTCGAAAAAAAGATGAGCTAGAAACTACGCTTGAAGCACTTGATGCGGCAATCGATGGTAGTGATTCAACTGATGACATTACTGAGCGTCTTTTAGTACATGCTGCGCTTAAGTCACTCACACCAGCACAGAGAGCTGTTTTAGTTCTTACTTACGAAGAAGGTTATGCGCTCAAAGAAATTGCGCGCTCACTACAAATGCCGATGGGTACAGCTGCCTCACATTTAGCTCGTGGCAGATTAGCCGTTGCAAGTTTCATTCAAGGAACCAAAGAAATATCAGCTCCGGTGAATAAAAATCGCGCAGAACTTACGGTAGAGGACATAGAAGATGCTGAACTAGTTGAAGAGAAAGGGGGCGACAAATGAATGAGATCGACGATGTAATCAAGCGCGAGTTCGAAAGACT
>RFRA01000213.1 GCA_009924725.1 Actinomycetota bacterium | reverse complement strand
ACTAGGTCCTTTGCTTCCTTCAAGCCAAGGCTTGAATTCAGTCCGCGAACTTCCTTGATCACTGCGATCTTCTGTGAGCCAGCATTTTCAAGAATAACTGTGAACTCATCTTGACCAGCATCTGCTGCGCCGCCAGCGGCTGCGCCACCTGCTGCTGCAACTGCTACTGGAGCTGCTGCTGTTACATCGAATTCCTTCTCGAAAGACTTTACGAACTCTGAAAGTTCAACCAAAGTCATTTCCTTGAACTGAGCCAATAGGTCTTCAGTATTTAGCTTTGCCATTTTATTTGATTCCTTTTCTTATTCCGCTGGAGTTTCTGCTGCATCTGTTGCTTCTGCAGCAACTTCAGCGACAACTTCTGGTGTTTCTTCTGTTGCAGCAACTGCTTCTGCAGGTGCATCTTGAGCTGGAGCCTCTACTACTGCTTCAGCAACTGGTTCGGACACCGCTGGTGCACCGGCTTCCATCTTGGCGCGAAGTGCATCGAAGGTTGCAGCGGCCTTAGCCATTGAAGCCTTCATAGCACCAGCCAACTTAGCCAATAGAACTTCGCGTGATTCGAGGTTAGCTAGTTCCATAAGTTCTGCTGGAGTAACTGACTTACCTTCGTAAATTCCACCCTTAATAATTAGGAATGGATTTTCCTTTTGGAAATCGCGCAAGCTCTTCGCTGCATTGATTGGATCGCCCTTGATGAATGCGACTGCAGATGGACCAACTAGTAGATCATCAGCGATGTCTACGCCAGCATCTTTTGCAGCAATCTTGGTAAGGGTGTTCTTCACAACTGAGTATTTTGTATCTGCGCCGAGTGCACGACGAAGTTGCTTCATCGCTGTCACGGTTAAACCGCGATACTCGGTTAGCACAGTTGCATTAGCGGTACGGAAATCTTCCGTTAGCTCAGCAACTGCTGCTGCTTTATCTGGGCGAGCCATAAGGTTCACCTTTCCTGTTTCATTGGCGACTTCGGGCAATAAAAAAAATCCGTAACGCGTAGACGCGCACGGATTTACGTGAACACCTAGGCGGGTATGAGATTTCCTCATTTATTAGATCTACCTTGCGGAAGATCTAGACCTGCGGTCTTTGGTTATGGCGTAAGGCTAGAGGTGGGCAGGGCCCAGGGTCAAATTCGTGGAACTAGCGTCAAATTGAGCGCAAAATATCGAGAGCAATCGAATCTAGGCGTGCCACCATTTAAAGAGTGGATCTACTCCAGCCGGATATAACTCAGCAGTCAATGGAGCACCTATTAAGTGGTCACTTTTAGCGGTCGTGAAATTACAATCTAAGCGTGCGCTAATCGCTTGTTTTATTAAATCAACATAGGTCTGATTGCGAGTTGGGCCACCCATAATGCAAACTATTGGAATCTCAGAATTGTTACTACTGACTTTTCGCCAAACTCCAAGAACTGTCTTTGCTAAGTAATCAGCGCCAGCATTTAATATTTCTAACGCATTTACAACGCCTGCTTCGGCGCCGGCTGTCACAGTTTTAGTCGCGTTAATACAAAGCGTTGTGGCCTCAACACCATTCTTGCTCTCTAACTTTTCATGTTCCTGTAATTCTGAGTGCAAAAGTTCTACTAAATCATTTGCGTCATCGCGGCCATCTAAAGTTGCAATTGCTCTGCGCATAGCGGTTTGTCCAACCCAGAATCCCCCACCTAGATCACCAAAGATTGAGCCTTTGCCATCGGCATGCCCGAACTTGCCGGCATTGGATGAGATCGCAACAACGCCACCACCTAAAGTTAAAACGACACCATTTTGATTTCCGAG
>RFRA01000212.1 GCA_009924725.1 Actinomycetota bacterium | reverse complement strand
GTGAGCAGCTTCGGATTCCACAATCTTTCCATCTGGTGTCATCAAAACCGAGGTCATCAAACCAAGTGAACCGTAACCCTGTGCGACGGTATCTGATTGCACATCGCCGTCGTAGTTCTTACATGCCCATACGTAGCCGCCTTCCATGCGCAATGACATGGCAACCATGTCATCGATTAGACGGTGCTCATACCAAATTTCAGCTGCATCAAACTTCTCTTTGAATTCAGTTTGGTAGATCTCTTCAAAAATATCTTTGAAGCGACCATCGTAAGCCTTCAAAATTGTGTTCTTAGTTGAAAGATAAACTGGGTACTTACGAATCAAACCGTAGTTAAGTGAGGCACGAGCGAAGTCACGGATTGATTCATCAAGGTTGTACATACCCATTGCAACACCAGATGACTTGAAATCATAAACAGTGTGCTCGATTGGAGCAGAACCATCTTCGGGTACGAAAGTCATGGTCAACTTTCCTGCACCTGGGACCTTGAAATCAGTTGCACGGTATTGATCACCGAATGCGTGACGGCCGATAACGATTGGCTTAGTCCAGTGTGGAACCAGACGTGGCACATTGCTGATGATGATTGGTTCGCGGAAAATTACGCCACCGAGAATGTTGCGAACAGTTCCGTTAGGAGACTTCCACATCTTCTTCAGACCGAATTCTTCAACGCGGGCCTCATCAGGAGTAATAGTTGCGCACTTGATGCCAACGCCGTGCTTCTGGATCGCGTGAGCTGAATCGATAGTCACCTGATCGTCAGTCGCATCGCGATTTTCCATACCTAAGTCGTAGTACTCAAGATTCACATCTAAATAAGGCAGAATCAAAGAATCCTTGATGAACTGCCAGATGATGCGAGTCATCTCATCGCCATCTAATTCGACAACGGTTCCGGTTACTTTAATTTTCGACATTTAAAGCGGCTCCTTAAAGGGTTTGGACATCGGCTTGTTTTGCACGAACAGCTTCAGCTGCGACCTTTAGGGCGGCAACTTCAGATTCAGTTAAATCGCTTTCCACAACTTTCTTAATTCCGGTACGGCCAATCTCGGCTTCAACACCTAGATAAACGCCAGAAATACCGTATTCACCATCAACCCACGCGCACACTGGCATTACGGCGCCAGAATCTTCGATAACTGCTTTAGCCATGCGAGCAGCAGCGGCTGAAGGAGCGTAGTAAGCAGAACCTGTCTTTAGCAGTGCCACAACTTCAGCGCCACCATTACGAGTGCGATCAACTAGGGCATCGATATCGGCTTGGGAAAGTAGTTCACTTAGCGGTTTGCCATTTACGGTGCAGCGACTTGGCACTGGAACCATGGTGTCGCCATGTGAACCAAGAGTTAGCGTTTTAACTGAGGAAACTTTAACACCTAGCTTTTCGGCAACATTGTCGGTAAAGCGAGCGGTATCTAACATGCCGGCTTGACCGATTACACGGTGCTTTGGAAAACCGGTTGCTAGTTGAGCAAGTGCGGTCATTTCATCAAGTGGATTTGAAACCACGATGATTACCGCATTTGGTGAATGCTTTGCAATATTTTCAGCAACTCCGCGAACAATGCCAGCGTTTACGCCGATTAGATCCATGCGGCTCATGCCTGGCTTACGTGGCAGACCAGCAGTAATAACTACGACATCTGAATTCGCAGTTGCTTCGTAGCCTGCGCCATCAGCAGTTGTGGTTGCACCAATAATTTTTGTTTCGAAGCCTTCGATCGAACGCGATTGGTTCATGTCTAGCGCCAAACCCTCTGGCTTGCCTTCAAGAATATCGGTGAGAACTAC
>RFRA01000211.1 GCA_009924725.1 Actinomycetota bacterium | reverse complement strand
GCCAAGCATTTAGTAATCAAGCTCTTAACTATGCAGTAACAATCATATGGATTGTTGGTATATGTAATTCAATTAACTTCTTTGACAATCTCGACGGCGGCGCCTCGGGCACAGTTGCTGTTATCTCTATTTTCTTATTTGCAATTGCCTTTAACCAAGGCCAATCACTAGTTAGCGCTTTGGCTGTTGTAACAGCAGGTGCCACTTTAGGTTTCTTAATCTGGAATAAAGTTCCAGCCAAAATCTATATGGGCGATGCCGGAGCTCTCTTTCTAGGCATCATCATTGCGGTCCTCACAATTCGGCTTGACCCTGAAGTTGGCCCACAATCAAGAGCACTTGCTATCCCGTTACTGCTGATGGCCGTGCCAATTCTCGACACCACTACAGTGGTTATTTCTCGGCTTTCCAGAGGAATTTCACCCTTTACAGGCGGTCGCGACCATCTTTCTCATCGCTTAATGCGCAAAGGGCTTGGCCGTAAGGCAACCGCCGGCAATGGCAGCAGCTTTTGGCTCTGTTGCCTTTTTTGCTAGTTGCGTTGAAACTTCACTTGCGATACCTGCAATTTATGCAGCTGGTGCAATTTGGTTGCTGTCACTTTTTACTTTCCTGCGAATTCCAGCAACTGATAAGTAGTACCCTAAGCACATGAGTGAAAACCAGAACCCACCAGCCGATGATGCTCGCGCTAAGTTCCTTGCAGCGCTAGAAAAAAAGAAGAATAAGAACTCTTCATTGCCAGGTGGTGGCACAACTTCAGGCTCAAAGGTTTCTGGTTCACAAACTGGCGGTCCTGCAGCGCGTTTCCAGCGTAAATCTGGCCCATCAGGTTCAGCTGGTTAATTCCACATGCAGTTAGCGAACCTACGCAACTTCAAGTTTTCTAACTTTTCTTTTTATCACTATTTCTTTACCGCCTATATTGGGCTCCATGTAACTTTTTCAGTATTGCTTGGCAATATCACTGCGTTCGCTCCTGATGAAGGTTTGTATAAAGGAATCTTTTCTAAGCTTTACAGTGTGGGTTTTACCAGTGATGTTCTTGGGTTTAGCGGGGCTTGGGAACCCTGGCTTCGCTTAATTTACCTTCCAGCTAAATTACTCACTTACATGGGCTTCTCAGACTTACTCGCCGTACGTTTCCTATCTATTGGTTGTTCAGCACTTGCCACATTCTTGCTAATAAAAATGGCAAAAGATAATGGTCGCGACGATCGCGTGTTTAAAGCCGCAATTATTGCTATCTCATTTATTCCCACCGTTTTCCTCTGGTCTTCAATTGGGCTACGTGAGAGTTTCTTATACCTCGAGATAAGTGCAATTTTATACTTCTTATCTCGCATTAAAGATGAGATTGATATTCGCAATTTATTAGGGCTAGCAATTTCTGTTTACAGCTTATCGATGACTAAAAACTACATTTTTATTCTATTCTTGTTCGCCTTTATTACAGCCCTGCTTGTTTTCTCATTTATAAAACGAAAAAGAATCGTCACTCACGTTCTAATATTGAGTATCGCTGTTATGCCATTGGCATTTAACCCTGAGCTAGTGCCGGCAATTTCAAGCTACTTCAAGGGTCAAGTAACAAAGGTAGATACCATCGAGATCGGCGATATAAATAATGATGGCCGTTGTGATTATTTCGAACCGTGTGCGAAAGGCAATGGCAACGGCCAAGAGATTGAAGAACCTGCTGGATATGTAGCAACAGGGGGAATGACGGTTCATGCCCTACTTGGCGAACTAGAGCGAGATCCGAATACGATTGTGGCAAGAATAGCCAGCGCTCTTGGGATCACTGCAAAGCTTGAAACAATCTCAAA
>RFRA01000022.1 GCA_009924725.1 Actinomycetota bacterium | reverse complement strand
TCGATCCTTACTCGACTAACCATCGCTATCTCACTTGTCATTACTGTCGCTCTAGGTGTGTTCCCTGCGCCACTGCTTGATTTCATTAAGCCACTCGCAATCTTTATTCGCTAATGGCCACTATCGGGATCCCGAATCTCTCTACTGAACTTGAGATCGCTCTTTCTGCTGGCATGGCAGAAGTTGAAGATTTATTGCGCAGTCAGATCGAGGGAAACTATCCGTTAGTTGTTGAAACCAGCCGCCATCTAGTAACAGCTGGCGGTAAGCGCTTACGGCCATTATTAACGCTGATAGCTTCACATTTTGGGGATCCACATAAGCGTGGAATTCTAGAAGCGGCAGTGGTTTGCGAACTTACTCACTTGGCAACGCTCTATCACGATGATGTTATGGATGAAGCGCCACTTCGACGCGGCGTTGAAAGTGCCAACAATCGGTGGGGAAATACCATTGCAATTCTTACCGGTGACTACTTGTTTGCTAAAGCATCTGATCTCTTAGCCGACCTTGGCCCAGAGGCTGTTCGCTTACAAGCTCGCACATTTGAGCGCTTGGTTATTGGTCAAATTATGGAAACCCAAGGACCACAAAAAGGCGAAGACCCGTTAGCGCATTATCTACAAGTAGTTGCTGATAAAACTGGTTCGCTAATTGCCACCTCAGCTCGATTCGGTGCAATGACTTCTGGTGCTTCAGCTGAAGTTATTGAAACTGTTACTAAGTTCGGCGAAAAAATTGGCGTTGCATTCCAGTTAGCCGATGATGTTATTGATATTACGAGTGATTCAAAAGAGTCCGGTAAAACACCTGGTACCGATTTACTCGAAGGCGTACCAACGCTAGTGACCTTAAATGTAATGAAATCGACCGATAAAACCGATCGTGATTTGCAGAAACTTCTTTCCAAGCCAATTGCCGATAAAAAAGTTGTAGCTCAAGTCTTAAAAGAGTTGCGTAACCACAAAGCTCTAGATCAATCTCGCTTGCAGTTAATGCAAGTAGCACGTGATGCTCGCGCAGCCCTTGGGCCATTGCCAGTTAATGATGCAACTGGTGCGTTGTTTTCGCTATGCGACGCTGTTGTCGACCGCTCGGCTTGATCTAATTAAATCAGTTGCCAGTACAACTAGCGCCGCCCAAATAATTAGGAATCCAGCCCAACGAGCTGTTGGCATTGCTTCGTGACGAACCCAAACACCAATTGAGAATTGCAACGTTGGCGTAATGAACTGCAACAAACCAATGACTGTGTATGGCAATCGGTTGCCAGCACCATTAAATAGCAGCAGCGGTATGGCAGTTACAACACCAGAACCGATAAGCAGCAGAGTTAATCCTGGCCCATGCCCGAAGTGACCATTGCCTTGGGAACCAATCCAGGCCAAATAAGCCAAGTAAAACGGGGCTGAAATGGCAGTTTCAATTCCTAAACCTTCGAGCGCGCCGAGACCTAATTGCTTTTTGATAAATCCGTAGGTACCCCATGATAAAGCGAGAGCTAGCGCGATCCATGGCAAGCGACCGTAATCAATTGTTAAAACTAAAACACCAAAAGCGGCAATGGAAACTGAGGCCCACTGCAGTTTGCGCATCTTTTCCTTTAGCAAGATGATGCCGATCGCAATCATAATGATTGGATTTATGTAGTAACCGAGTGACGCTTCAACTACGTGGCCATTATTAGTCGCCCAGATATAAACAATCCAGTTAATTGATATCAGTGCAGTAGCTGCAAGAAGTTTTACAAACACTTTTGGTCTCTGCATAGTTGCAAGTGCTGGCTTGATTGCTTTGGTGACCGTTAAAGCAATTACGCAGAATACTAAAGACCAGACTGCTCGGTGGCCAACTATCTCAAGGGCACCTGACGGTTCGAGCAACGGCCAATACAGTGGGAACAAACCCCAAAGTACGTAGGCCGAAACTCCAAAGATTAGACCGGTCTTAGTATTTTTCAATTAGCGGAAATTCGTGAACTGAACTGCGAAATCAAAGCCACCATTTTTAACGAGTTCCATGGTTGCTTGTAGATCATCGCGACTCTTTGAAGTAGCGCGTAGCTCATCGCCTTGAATCTGAGTCTTAACTGACTTGGGGCCCTCATCGCGAATCAACTTAGCGATTTTCTTCGCATTCTCGGTTGAAATACCTTCTTTGAGCGGGCAAGCAATTTTGTAAATCTTGCCACTAAGTTGTGGGGGAGCTGGGTCTAAATGCTTCAGCGAAACACCACGCTTAATCATCTTGTCTTTAACTACATCTAGAACAGCTTTTGCACGTTCTTCGGTATCGGCTTCGATTGAGATTTTCTCGCCTTCAAGTTCGATCTTTGAACCAGTGTTCTTAAAATCAAAGCGGGTATCGATCTCGCGGATCGCCTGATTAATGGCGTTATCGAGTTCCATGCGGTCGATCTTTGAGGTTATATCGAAACTTGCATCAGCCATAGTTATGAGACCTTTCAAAACGGTTTTCAGGCGGTAATTGAGCCTACTTGCCTAAGGTATCCTTTCCCCTCGTAGTATCCATAATTTGCCGCAGTACTTGTTCGACCTTGGCGGGTTGCCCGAGCGGCCAATGGGAGGGGACTGTAAATCCCCCGGCTCTGCCTTCGAAGGTTCAAATCCTTCACGCAATTGGATGAATGACCCCAATGGTCTGGTTTTCTACAAAAACAAATATCACCTTTTCTTTCAATACAACCCGCTTGGCGATCAATGGGGCAACATGTCATGGGGTCACGCCACATCTAGTGACCTCATTAATTGGCAAGAATTGCCAGTAGCTATTTCTTATACGCAAACACATGGCATCTTTTCTGGAAGCGCTGTTGTTGATTATTTCAACACAACTGGTTTTGGAACTCTAGAAAATCCGGCAATGGTTGCGATTTTCACAGATCATCAACACGATGGTCAAAACCAGTCACAATCGCTTGCGTACAGCACAGATGAAGGAATTACCTGGCAGATATATCAAGGCAATCCAGTTCTTGATTTAGGAATGACAGATTTTAGAGATCCAAAAGTTGTTTGGAATACAGTCAACGAAGCTTGGGTCATGTCAGTTGTGAAGCCACATGAACACAAAGTTTGCTTTTACCAATCGCGGGATTTAAAGCAATGGCAATTGCTTAGCGAATTTAGCAATAAAAACGGTACTGATGGCGTCTGGGAGTGCCCTGACTTGTTCCCACTCGCAGTTGATGGTGATCAGAGAAAAATAAAATGGGTTCTTTTTGTTTCGGTAAATCCTGGCGGCGTAACCGGTGGTTCAGGCACCCATTTTTTCATTGGCGACTGGAACGGGAACGAGTTCATAGCAGATGATTTAACGACGCGATGGCTTGATTATGGTCGTGATAATTATGCTGGTGTTACTTTTGCTGATGCCCCTGATAACCGGAAGATCTATCTGGGTTGGATGAACAACTGGGATTATGCAAAAGACATTCCAGCGAATCCGGCACGCGGTGCTATGACTATTCCACGTGAGCTTTCACTTTCCATGATCGATGGAAAAGTGACGCTGTTGCAAAACCCGGTTAAGGAAATATTGGGATCTGCAATTGGTGATGAAACTTTTACGATCACTCCTAAGGATGCTAAATCCGGAATTCGTTACTCGAATGCCAATGGCCATTTAGTCGAAATTGGATTCGATCCAAAGACCAAAGAAATTTACTTAGACCGAAGTGGCGCTTGGTATGAGATCGATTCAACTTCGATTCACCGAGCCCCTTTTGACCCGCACGAAAAGTCTTTTGAAATCCGGGTGATCAGCGATACTGGCTCGATTGAGCTCTTCGCTGCGGGCGGGCAGGTGGCGATAACGGACTTGCTGATCCCCAGCACCGCTGCCTATCGGGTTACCCCCTTTTAACGGGATTTACGCTCAAATTGGACTGTAAAAACTGTAAAAAACCCGGTAAAAATTGATTACATCGTTATCACAAAAACCACCTATTGGCGCCAGATTCAAGTATTTTTTCGCACGACCCGGAGGCAGGACACAGCTGTTCCTGCTTCCACCCCCTTGAGAGGAAATATTCATGAAGAAGTTTTCAATCGCTTCAATTGCAGTAGCTGCTCTTGCAGCAACTGTTGCGATCATGCCTTCTGCTAACGCTGTTGACGAGGTAACCATCTTTGGTGGCTTCGGCGGAGATCAGGCAAAAGGTTTCCAAGCTGAACTAGATGCATTCGGTGCAGCTAATGGAATCAAAGTTACATACACAACTCTTGCTAACTACGACACAGATATTCGTGTAAAGGTAAAGGCAGGACAGTCACCAAACATCGGTATGTGGCCACAGCCAGGTGGACTCCTTGAGTACTCATCTGTTCTAGAACCAATCGATGGATTGAAGTCTGTTGATCTTGATTCAATTAAGAAGACCTTAGTTCCGGGATGGGCCGGCCTTGCAACAAAGGGCGGAAAGACTTACGGTCTTCCAGTTTCAGCAAATGTGAAGTCACTTGTTTGGTACAACCCAGCAAACTTCAAGGCTGCTGGTTTAACTGTTCCTAAGACAGATGCTGACATGACAGCGCTAACTAACACAATCAAGTCAAAGAAGCTTGGATACCCATGGTGCATCGGTATTGAATCAGGCGGAGCAACCGGATGGGCTGCAACTGACTGGATGGAAGAGTACGTACTTCGTTACGGCGGAGAAGCTCAATACACAGCATGGTGGAAGGGCAAGCTTGCTTGGTCATCACCAACTGTTCAAAAGGCTGCTAAGAAGTTCGCAGAAGTTGCATTGACACCAGGTAACGTAAATGGTGGCGGCAAGGCAATTGCTGCAACAGGTTTCGGAACCACAGCTGCACTATTCGCAACTGACAAGAACAAGTGCTTCATGATGCGTCAAGGATCATTCATCACTGACTTCTTCCCAGATGCAATCAAGGCTGCATACAAGGCAAATGACTTCACAAACGTAGGCGTATTCAAGCTTCCAGCACCAGCTGGAACAACTGATGCAGTCCTAGGTGGCGGAGATCTAGCAGCAGCATTTGATGACAAGGCAGCAACTCAGAAGGTTCTTAACTTCATCCTTTCTGACAAGCTAGGTCAAGGCGCAATGCTTAAGACTTATCCTTCATACCTATCAGCACACAAGACTTTCCCAAGTGCTGGTTATGCAAACCCAATTACCAAGAACATCGCTGGAATTCTTTCTTCAGCGAAGCTCTTCGGATTCGATGGTTCAGATCTAGCTCCAGCAGTTGTTAACGCAACTGAATGGAAGGAACTAACAAACTGGATCTCAGGTAAGAAGACACAGAAGCAAGCATTTGATGCGATCGATGCTTCATGGAGCAAGGCGTAAGGTTTAGCACCTTTCGCAAAGTTCAGTAGTTGTGATCAGCGCCAGCGGGTATTTCCCGCTGGCGCTGATTGCTCTAGAATCCCAATTGCTTTTCGTGCCAGGCCCATGACTAAAGGAAACCCGTGAAAGATCTCTTTACGGCAGCACAGGCGGTTATCGCCGGAATTGCTATTACAGCGTTCATTTATTGGTTCCTGAATTTTCTAGTTCAGCGTTTGCCTGAGCGAATTAAGAAAGTAATTGAGCCGTATGTGTTTATTGGCCCAGTGCTTCTTCTAATCGGGCTTTTTGTAGTCTGGCCTTCCTTGCAATCAATCCGTTTGAGCTTTATGGAAGAAGCGATCGACGGTTCGACAACCTGGATAGGTTTTCAAAACTTTAAGGATTTATTCGCTGAAGAATATTTCCCCAATATGGTGATTAACAATCTAATGTGGATCGCAATCGTTCCGCTTTTGACGGTTTCAATTGGTCTAGCTATAGCTCAACTTGCTAACAACGTTGGCAGTCGCCAAGAAAAGATTCTGAAATCAATATTCTTTATGCCGATGACAATTTCCTTTGTTAGCGCAGCCGTCATCTGGCGATATATCTATGCTTACGCCCCAGAGGGTGAAGGTCAGGTGGGTTTGCTCAACGCAATCTGGACCAAACTTGGCGGCGAGCCACAAACCTGGTTTCAGATCGAAGCTTTCAAATTCAACAATATTTTATTGATGGTAATTCTGATATGGCTAAGCGCTGGATACGCAATGGTTTTACTTTCAGCGGCAATTAAGAGCGTTCCTGAAGATACCTTGGAAGCTGGCCGCGTTGACGGAGCCAATACCACTCAGATTTTCTTTAGAATCGTGCTTCCGCAAGTTTGGCCTACTGCAATTGCGGTGTTTATTACCGTGCTAATTGGCGCCATGAAAGTTTTCGATATTGTGCTTGCAATGACTGGTGGAAATTACAACACCACTGTACTGGCACAAACTTTTTATCTCGAATACTTCATTTACGGAAACACTGGCAAAGCTATGGCCGCGGTTGTCATCTTGATCTTGGCGATTATTCCAGTGATGATTTATCAAGTGCGTCACTATCGAAAGTTTGAGGCGGCGCGATGAATACCACTACGAAAAACAAAAGCCGTACGTCACTTATCGTTTTAATTGTGCTGGCAGCTTTCTGGCTCATGCCAACAGTTGGACTCTTTATCACTTCACTTCGTGAAAAAACTGAGGCGCAACGTACTGGTTGGTGGGATGTTCTACTTAGGCCATTTAGCCAAAATTGGGATATTGGTTCTTACACATCTGTATTGACTGAGCAGAATCTCGGCATAAGTTTTATCTCATCTCTAGCGGTTACGATTCCGGCAACAGTTCTGCCTTTACTATTTGCGGCATATGCTGCGTTCGGATTCACTTTCTTAAAATTCCGCGGCCGTGAATTCTTCTTCTCCGTCATCATCGGGTTACTTGTAGTGCCTATTCAAGGTGCACTTGTTCCGGTTCTAAAGATGTTCATCTCCTTCACTGATAAAACGGGCATAGAGATATCAGGCCAATACGCAGCTGCCTGGTTTGTTCACTCAGCATTTGCGATGCCACTAGCTATTTATATTTTGCGTAATTACATGATGTCGATCCCTAACTCACTTATTGAAGCTGCTCGAGTTGATGGTGCAAGTAATTTCACAATTTTCTGGCGCTTAGTACTTCCAATTTCAGTTCCAGCCCTTGCTTCTTTTGCGATCTTCCAATTCTTATGGGTCTGGAACGATTACTTAATTGCCTTCGTATTTGTAGGCAATGAGCGACCAGTGCTTACTTACACGCTACTGTCAATGTTGGGAACATATGGCGAGGGATGGCAATCAGTAGCTGCAGGCTCATTTATTAGCCTTTCAATTCCACTTCTAGTCTTTTTCAGCTTGCAGCGCTACTTCATCCGAGGCTTAACTGCCGGCGCTGTTAAGTAACTTTCTCTTTATTTAGTAGCAGCCGGTTTACGCGCTGCACGAGATAGGAAGAGAGCGAATACCAGCGCCACAACAATTCCAGTGTTCACGCCCATTTCTGTTAGGGCGCGATTGAAGTACTCAGTAGTTTTCTCCTTTTACGAAGAGAATGTCATTAATTCCTTGAATCATGCCGATTGGGAAAAATGGTCGAGTTTCAATGAGGCGCTGCAAGCTATAGCCAGCAGCCAAGATTGAAACTACAAACAGAAGGATTCCAAGGAAGCCGTGCAAAATATCTTCTAACTTGTCAATGAAAGTTACTGGGATCAATGACTCATCACCGGTTAGCAAACCTTTTACTGATTTGTATCTCATTTTTCTACCCCAATTCTCAATAGTTAAGGGTAAACGCAGGCTCAAATACTGGCAATAGCTAAGAACGCTATAGGCTGACTAAATGAAGTCACAGAGCACCCAAGACATTCAAAAGCGCACGATCAAAGTCTTGGCAACCACCCAGATTCTTAGTGGGGTAGGTGTTGCTGGTACAGTCGCAGCTGGCTCATTATTAGTTTCTTCAATTTCAAATTCTGAAACTTTAGCTGGCCTTTCACAAACTACCGCAGTACTTGGTGCTGCAGCGATGGCGATTCCACTTTCTAAGTTAACCCAACGTGGCGGTCGCCGATTGGGGCTCTCAGTCGGCTACACAGTTGGTTTGATTGGTGCAGCCTTTGCGATTTTTGGTGGTTCGCAGCGAACATTAATTGCAATGCTCCTAGGAACATTTCTCGTAGGAGCTGCCTCAGCATCTGGTTATCAGGCCAGGTTTGCCGCAACTGATTTAGCCGATGATGCCAATAGGTCACGCCAACTTTCATACGTAGTTTGGGGCTCAACTATTGGCGCAGTTACTGGGCCAAACTTAATGGGGCCATCGGGTGCGCTAGCTGAAACTTTGGGATTACCAAAATTGGTTGGGCCGTATATTTTGGCGCTAATTGCTTTAGGAATGGGTGCGGTAGTAATTCGGTTGTTTCTAAAGCCAGATCCATATTTAACTGCCGCAAATTTGCGCTCTAACACAGAAGAAAAACACGAACTACTTTCTGCGCGCAAGACTCTCAAATTGATTAGACAAAATCCAACAGCACTATTTGCGATTGCTGCTATTGCTATTGGCCATGTTGCAATGGTTTCGGTGATGGTCATGACGCCGGTTCATATGGCACATGTCGATGTGACTTTAACTGTTATCGGCTTAGTAATCAGTATTCATATCGTTGGCATGTATGCCTTCTCACCGATTGTCGGAAGTTTGAGTGACCGAATGGGTCGGCGTTGGGTGATTCAAATGGGCGTACTTATTTTGCTGGCATCTTGTTTGGTTTCTGGATTAGCTGATGCCCATAATTCAATTCAACTTGGTTTTGGACTTTTCCTGCTTGGTTTGGGCTGGTCCTGCACTTTAATCGCCGGCTCAACGTTGCTATCTGAATCTGTAGAAACTGAACTGCGGCCATCATCTCAAGGCGCCAGCGATTTATTGATGAACTTAATGGGTGCCGGTGGCGGCGCAATGGCTGGCGTAATCATTGGAACTTTGGGCTATGGATGGCTCTGCTTATTTGCCGCGCTGCCAATTGCCACATTAGGCATTTGGTCCGTTAGAGTTCCAAGTGTTAGCGAAACGAAAGGTTAGTAAAAATGTGTAGCAAAGTTATCTGTCGCAATTGCAATAAACCGACTTGGTCTGGCTGCGGGGAACACATTGAAGAAGCACTTGTCGGCGTTCCAGAGTCTGAGCGCTGTAGCTGTACCAACTAGTTACATCTAAAAGCCTTAAAGCCGGCCAGCTTCGTGGACGCGCTTTAAGAAATCTTGCGTCTTCGAATTTTGTGGATTCTTAAGAACTTGATCAGCGCTGCCACGTTCGAGAATCAAACCTGATTCTAAGAAACAAACTTCATCGGCTACTTGAGTAGCAAAGCCCATTTCATGTGTTGCTAGAACCATAGTCATACCATCGTGCTTTAAGTCGCGCACAATACTTAGGACTTCATTTACTAATACCGGGTCTAGCGCAGAAGTAATTTCATCAAGCAACAAAACGCGAGGGTTAACGGCAAGTGAGCGAATGATCGCGACACGTTGTTGTTGACCTCCACTTAGGCGATCTGGGTACTGGTCAGCTTTATCGGCTAAATCAAAGCGCTTTAGCAACACCATTGCTTGGTCATGAGCTTGATCTGGCGCAATTCCGTGAACTTTTATTGGCGACAGCGTGATGTTTTCAAGCACAGTTTTATGTGGAAATAAGTTAAATGACTGGAAGACCATTCCCAGTTTACGTCTAACTTCATCGACGCTGATTAGTGGGTCTGAAATCTCTTGCCCATCAAGGAAAATTTGGCCATCATCGATCGTTTCTAGCAAGTTAATGCAGCGCAGAAGCGTTGATTTACCTGAGCCAGAAGCACCAATTAAAACGGTGGCAGTGTGTTCTTTAACGGTTAGTGATAAGTCACTTAAAACCAGTTCACTATCGAATGATTTGCGTACATTAACTAGCTCTAGAACGTTACTCATCAGATCGCGCCTTCTGAATTCTGCTTGGCGCTACTGCGTCGAATTACTCGATCAATATATCTAGTTAGTGGAATTGTGATGAGCAAGAATAAGATGGCCGAGACTACATAAGGGGTGTAATTAAAAGTACGGCTAGCGTTAATTTGGGCAGCTCGCACCGCATCGGTGACACCCAGAATTGAAACTAAGCCAGTGTCCTTTAACAATGAAACAAAATCGTTCAGTAATGGGGGAATAACGCGCTTGATAGCTTGGGGCAAAACTACAAAGCGCATTGTCTGCCCAGAAGTTAAGCCGAGTGATCTGGCTGCAGCCCGCTGGCTAGGGTGAATAGACATGATGCCCGAGCGAATAACTTCAGCAACGTAGGCCGAATAAGTAAGAACAACTGCAACAGTTCCTAAAACAATTACATTGCTAGTTAAACCAGCTAAGCGAAGTGCTGGGACTCCGAATCCAACTAATAGAATAATTAGCAATAGTGGAGCGCCACGGAAAATATCAACGTAAGCAGTTGCTAAGAATCTAAATGGCGTTAAAGCGGGTGACTTAGTAGTGCGAATTAGCGCTAATGAAAGTGCGATAACTGCGATAAAGAAACCACCAATGAAGGAAAGCTGAATGTTTACGACTAAGCCACGCAAAACTGTCGGCAAAACTTCGCGCCCATAATCGAGATCAAAGAACGTATCTTTAACAACCTGCCAACCGGGCGAAGTAATAATCAAGGTATACAGAGCACCTAGTACTAAAACACTAGAGCTGCCGGCAATCATGAATTGCTTACGAGAAATCTGGCGCCGCGCATTCCGACGCTCAAGTTCACGAGAGCTTGGCGACCATGCTTGCTGGTCTGGACCGTTCAACATGGTCGCCAAACTACTCGTAAATTGTCTGAACTTATGGCTTTAGAACTGCTGCGCCTGTCTCAGTTGCAAGCCACTTATCAGTGATTGCAGCGAGGGTTCCATCAGCAGTAATCGCATCAACTGCTGCACTTACGCAAGCAGTTAGTTTGCTGTCCTTTGCAAGAAGCAGACC
>RFRA01000210.1 GCA_009924725.1 Actinomycetota bacterium | reverse complement strand
GCTATTGGTTACTCACTCGATGAAATTCAAAATGACATTACTAAGGTAACGCCAGCTTCATTTGAGCCAACTCTAGATTACGTAGTTGTTAAAGCACCGAGATTCGCCTTCGAAAAGTTCGCCGATGCTGACCCCCGTTTGACGACAACGATGAAATCTGTCGGAGAAGCGATGGCCATTGGACGCTCCTTTCCTGAAGCCCTACAGAAAGCTTTGCGTTCCTTAGAGCGCAAAGAAGCTCCATTCTCGTGGCCAGCAGCACCTGCTTCAGGAGAGTTGGCCGCATTGCTCAAAGCAATCGAGATTCCTACTGAATATCGTTTGCAACAAGTACAGCGCGCACTTTGGTGGGGCGCAACAAGTGCTGAAGTCTTTAGCGCATGCAAGATCGACCCATGGTTCTTGAATCAGATCATTGAGTTAAATGAATCAGCAAAAGCAATAGCGTTGCCTGGTGATTTAACCGAAGAAATCTTGCGAGGTGCCAAACAGTTCGGATTTTCAGATAAGCAGATTGCCGACTTGCGCGGAATCACTGAATCCGAAGTCCGAGCGGCACGAGCAAACTTGAACGTTCACGCCGTTTACAAGACAGTTGACACCTGCGCCGCCGAATTTGAGGCTTTCACTCCTTATCATTATTCCAGCTATGAAGAAGAGAGTGAGGTTAAGTCACGCACCAAGCCAGCGGTGATCATTCTGGGTTCTGGTCCGAACCGCATTGGTCAAGGAATTGAATTCGATTATTCCTGTGTCCACGCCTCATTCACCTTGCGAGAATCCGACTTTGAAACGGTGATGATCAATTGCAATCCGGAAACCGTTTCAACTGATTACGACTCGAGTGATCGACTTTATTTTGAACCGTTAACTTTGGAAGATGTTTTAGAAGTTGTTAGAGCTGAGGAATTAGCTGGTCCGGTGTTGGGCGTAATCACTCAATTGGGTGGACAAACTCCGTTGGGACTAGCAGCGGGCTTAAAGGCGGCTGGCGTAAATATTTTGGGAACTTCACCAGAAGCCATTAACTTGGCCGAAGATCGTGGTGAATTCGGCGAAGTTTTGGCGCAACAAGAACTGGTTGCGCCTAAATTCGGTATGGCAGCTTCTCAAATGGAGGCCTTAAAGATCGCGCATGAGATCGGTTACCCAGTTCTAGTACGCCCAAGCTTTGTTCTTGGTGGACGAGGAATGGAAATTGTTTACGATGATGAGTCACTATCTGGCTTCATTGCTCGTGCAACTGACATCACGCCAGATCGGCCAGTACTAGTTGATCGATTCTTAGATAGTGCGATTGAAATAGACGTTGATGCTTTGTTCGATGGCAATGAACTTTTCTTAGGTGGGGTCATGGAACACATCGAGGAGGCTGGAATCCATTCTGGCGATAGTGCATGTGTGCTTCCGGCAATGACTCTGACGCCGGAAATGTCAACCCAGATTCTGGTTGCCACTGAGAAAATTGCGCGTGGTGTTGGTGTTAGAGGCTTAATTAATATTCAATTCGCCATCGCAGATAATCAACTCTATGTTTTAGAAGCTAACCCACGTGCATCTCGTACCGTGCCATTTGTAAGTAAGGCAACTGGTGTCCCTTTAGCGAAAGCAGCAGCACGTATTTCAGTTGGTGCGTCCATCGCCCAACTTCGTAGTGAGGCAATGTTGCCCGCTGGAAACGGCAGTGCAAAAGGTATTTCAGTTAAAGAAGCAGTTCTGCCGTGGAATCGTTTCCGTCGGGTTGATGGTCGCGGCGTAGATTCTGTTCTGGGTCCCGAGATGCGTTCAACCGGTGAGGTAATGGGAATCGCTGCGACTTTCGGTGAAAGTTATGCCAAGAGCCA
>RFRA01000209.1 GCA_009924725.1 Actinomycetota bacterium | reverse complement strand
CCGGAAGCACCTTTAGCGATTGGAACAAGTGGACCATCTTTGTGCGCTTGCAGTAACAGCGTGACTTCATCGCAACCATTAACCGTGAAATCGGATTCCTTTAGCGCACCGGCATAGTCTGGATGGCTAACCTGAACAATCAAATTTGTATGCGGCATCGATAGTGCATGAATTTCTTCACTAACAGCCGTTGCCATAGATAACGCCGATTTACTTCTTGCCGCTGAAAGCTCTTTGGCGCCAGCAAGTAGTGATTTCTTCACACCAACTAATTCTTTCTCTAACTCTGCAATCAGCTCATCGCCACCAGTTAGATCGGCCATCGCGCTCTTGGAACTTTCACCGCGAACAATCAAGGCATCTAAATCAATCTCGCCGGTTGCATACTTCTTAAGCCAGGAGTTCAGCTCGGCCTTGCGTTCTTGCAGCGCACTCAAACGATCAGGATCAGCTTCTAGTGACGCTAAATAAGAGTTCAAAGTTGAATTGGCATCACCCAACAAAAAGAAGGCATCCGTTAAGTTGCTAAAAACGCTCTCTATTTCTGGGTCTTTAGAACGCACTGAATCAAGTGCTTTGCGGGCTAAACCAAGTGAAGTAAGAGCCCCATTCTCTTCATCTTCGATAGCACCGAGTGATGTCGTAATGGCGACTCGGAACTCTTCCACCGAACTTAACTTGGAAATCTCGATCTCAATTTGAGCTAACTCGCCATATTTGGGCTTTAACTTATTAAACGCGTTTGTGAACTCAGTTAATTCGGCAATTTCGGCATCTCGCTTGCTCGCAGCATTTTTCAAAGTTGCAATTCGACTCTTTAGTCCTTGATAGTTTGTTAGCTCAAGTTGGTAGGCGGCTAATACTTTGTTCAGCCCTGCACCGGCATACCGATCAAGTAATTCACGTTGCTTGGAGCTTTTGGTAATTTGCAGATTGGCTGCTTGACCATGAATTTCGATTAACTCAACTGCTAGCTCAGCTAAAGTTCCAGCTGGAATGGAAATTCCACCCGCGATCGCCTTGCTTTTGCCATCGCTATTTACATTACGAGTAATGATTAATTCATCACCATCAAGGTCAGCGCCTTTTTCACTGGCACTATCTGCAATCTCTTTAGTTACAGAGAAACGGCCACTGGCAACTAATCGTTCTTGACCTGTGCGCACAAGGGCAGCATCACTTTTGCCGCCTAAAATTAAATTAAGTGCAGTTAGCACCATAGTTTTTCCAGCACCGGTTTCGCCAGTTAAGACAGTTAGCCCAGGTTCAAATTCAAGAGTTGCAGATTCAATAACGCCGAGATTCTTAATTGTGATCTCGCTTAGGAAAGAGCGTTCACTCACCGCGCCATCCTTCAATTGGTAACTTGAACTTAGCCACGATGCGATCTGTAAATGTAGTTGCCACAATATGCGAAAGCAGAATCTTGCTGGCGTCGCGGGTAATCCGCACTTGATCACCATTTACTAATGGGAATTTACGTAGCGCATCCGCTGAAAGCAGTGCCTCGTTGGATTGAATTTCGACCACGATTTCAGACTTTGGTGAGATAACCATTGGTCTAGCAAACAACGCATGGGCTGAAATTGGCAGCAAAACAAGTGCTTCAACTTCTGGCCATAGAACCGGCCCACCAGCGCTGAATGCATATGCCGTTGACCCAGTTGGAGTTGAGGCGATTAGCCCATCGCAGCCCCATCGCGAAAGTGGCCGGCCATCGATCTGCACAAATAGTTCTACCATCGTGGTGTGTTGACGTTCGACCGTAACTTCATTTAGAGCCCAGCCAGTATCAATTACTTTGCCGCTTCGAATAACTTCGTAGGCAAGCACCATTCGAGAATC
>RFRA01000208.1 GCA_009924725.1 Actinomycetota bacterium | reverse complement strand
GATAATCCACGGTTGGTGTTTTGTTTTTTGCATCCCTAGAGGAGGATTCCAAACTTGATTGGCGCAGTTACGCCCTTTGGTGTTGCGTTATGAAGCTGGCTTTACAGCAGGCTTTGCCTTAACCAAGATGGCTGGCTTTACCGGCTTAACTGGCTTGGCTGGAACTGTTGCCTTGGCTGCGGTGCGGGCAGCTTCAAAGGCAGCCTTTGCAGCAGCCTTCTGATCAGCTGTGGTTGCAGCATCTTTGGCAGCCTTAGCGGTGGCGCGAGCAGCATCGATGGTGGCATGTGCGGCATCGGCTGCGGTGTGGCGAGCTTCTGCAGCTGCCTTAAAAGTATTCATCTGGGCTTGGAATGCGGTGCGGGCTGCAACGCGCTCAGCCTTAGTGGCTGCTGAGTCTGCGGCAAATGAGGCAGTTGTTGAAGTTAGTGCGAAGCCGGCGATTAGTAGGGCGGCTACTGCGGTGCGATTGTTTTTCATGGTGAGCCTTTCTATGTGCGCTGGCTGGATGCCTTTGCTTATAGGCACATATTGCGCTGCGACCTTTAGGAATCTCTGTGATGACTTTGCGAAGAGCGTGCGGGTTTAGGTGACTATTTGATCGTAAAGGGGACCGGGACCTTCATCGGAATACCTTCAATGATTTTGAGCTCTTGAATCTCTATCTGTGTATCAACTTCGCCTTTGCTGCCGGCGCTGGCTTGGGTGCAAGCCCACTTGCCGTCGCCTCGTTCTCGTGAAACAAAAAACATCTCACTCTGATATTTCTTAATTGGTTTGGAAATGCTAATTGCTGCGAATCGGTCTCGACCTATTCCAAGAATTGAGTCACCTTCAATATAAGGATGCTCAATGGTGAACCTGTTCGTGAAGCCATCCGTGATTTGGTAAGGCGAGCCAGTGCAATCAGGTTTCAAGTAAGCAGCTCCATCGAACATAGCAACAGCTGCGCCGTTTACATCACTGTAGGGAACTTTGGATTTACCAATTAAGACCACAGTTTCATAAACGGTCGAACCAATTAGATTTCCAACAACCTTGCCGGTTGCATCTAGTACTTGATGAAAACCAAGCTCGGTTGAGGCGCTATCGGTTTGAGCAGGGGCTGAACTCTTTGACCATGAGATTTTTGTTTCGTTGGTCGCGCATTTCTCTGCGATTCGAAGCACTTGGGTTTTCTTGTTTACGCAGCCGTTAATCTGGCTCGACTCACCCGCTGCCAAATAGATGTTGCTAGATACAAGCGTTAAGCCGGCCAATGTCATTGCAGCCAGTGCGATTGAACGGGTGCTGAATTTTCTCATACCCAAAATCTAGTTTGGTTAAAGCTTTTTCTAGGTGAACATCGCCGTTGGATACACAGGTAAATCGGGCTTTGGTGGGGCGCTGTAGTCGCGCGCATAAGTTACCCAACGTGTTGTGATCCTTCTTTGTTGCAAGTGCGTTAACGCAGTTGCGAACTCTATATCGGTAGTTCCCCGACCGATATAGAGAGGAGGTGATGCCAATGGAGCCCAGTTATAACTGGACCCAAATTGCGGTGACTTTGATTAAGTCTATTTTCGAGTATTTGTCGAGAAAAGGCCAGAGTCGCCGCAATAACGGCGACTCTGGGTAAAACCAGGCCCAACATAAAGAACCCCTCAAGATTTAATTCTTGAGGGGTTCTTTCTATCACGGATAACTATTACTGCGCAATGGTTTGCGCTCTTTGATGTGCGTTTCATAAAACTACTTTGTGTAACTTCGTAATTAAATTAAAAGTGGCCCGCACCGTTATCGATGCGAGCCACTTCGTTAGAAGTATCTAAGTAATTACTGAGTCAGCACCATTGTGGTTTGACCAGCAACACTTACT
>RFRA01000207.1 GCA_009924725.1 Actinomycetota bacterium | reverse complement strand
TCGTGAATTCCGCGGTACTTATCATGTGCTCGGCGGCGCGATTAGTCCGATCGATGGCATTGGCCCAGACCAATTACGCATTCGCGAATTAATGGCGCGCTTGGCCAATAACACCGTGACTGAAATTATTTTGGCGACTGACCCAAACCTTGAAGGCGAAGCAACGGCTACCTATTTATCTCGCGCCTTGGCCCCATTGGGTTTAAAGGTTTCGCGCCTAGCTAGCGGTTTGCCGGTTGGCGGAGATCTTGAATATGCCGACGAAGTCACCTTGGGCCGCGCATTTGAGGGTCGCCGTACAATTTAGCCAAACTATCTCAATATCTGGATGAACATCCGTATCATTATTTGAGATATCCCCTTTATCGGTGGCATGAGCGGCCGTTGATAGTTCAAACTTCGCTACATGGGACTAATTGTTCAGAAATATGGTGGCTCTAGCGTCGCCGATGCCGAGGGCATGAAGCGCGTTGCCGCCCGGATTGTGGCAAGCAAGCGCGATGGAAATCAGGTCGTGGTCGTGGTTTCGGCCATGGGCGATACCACCGACGAACTGATCGATTTAGCTAACCAAGTTACGCCAATTCCTAACGGCCGCGAACTCGACATGTTGTTAACTGCCGGCGAGCGAATTTCGATGGCACTGCTTGCAATGGCGATTTCAAGTTTGGGTCACGAAGCTCGTTCGTTCACTGGCAGCCAAGCTGGCGTGATTACCGATTCATCACACGGTCGCGCGCGCATCATCGATGTGACTCCGGGCCGAATTCAAGAAGCACTTAACGAAGGCGCAATTGCCATCGTTGCTGGCTTCCAAGGAATTTCACAAGACACCAAAGACATTACAACTCTTGGTCGCGGCGGTAGCGATACAACAGCAGTCGCACTTGCTGCCGCGCTTGATGCCGATGTTTGTGAAATTTACACAGATGTCGACGGAGTGTTTAGCGCCGACCCACGTGTTGTTCCATCTGCGCAAAAGTTAAAGAGCGTTACATACGAAGAGATGTTAGAACTTGCGGCAAGTGGCGCAAAAGTTCTGCACTTACGTTGTGTTGAGTATGCCCGTCGTTATGACTTACCAATTCATGTCCGTTCAAGTTTTTCTAACAACGAAGGAACCTGGGTGGTCAAAGATCATCCGGAAGGAGACCAAATGGAACAAGCAATCATCTCAGGTATCGCCCACGATAAATCGGAAGCGAAAATTACTATCGTCGGCGTACCTGACCGCACTGGTGTTGCAGCACGCATTTTCCAAGCGATTGCCGACAACGACATCAACATTGATATGATTGTGCAGAATGTTTCTGCTGCTGCAACTGGTCTAACTGATATTTCATTTACGTTGCCAAAGTCTGAAGGCACAAATGCAACACAGATTTTGCAGAAGCTACAAGGTGAAGTTGGTTTCGCTTCGATTCTCTACGATGATCAAATCGGAAAAATTTCATTAGTTGGCGCTGGTATGCGTTCGCACCCAGGCGTTACCGCTACTTTCTTTGCAGCTATGGCTGAAGCCGGTATCAACATTGAAATGATTTCAACTTCAGAAATTCGTATTTCGATTATTTGCCGCGTAACTGATCTAGAAAAGGGCGTAAAAGCAGCCCATACCGCGTTCCAGCTTGATGGCGATTCCGGCGAAGCAGTTGTCTATGGAGGTACTGGTCGATGAGTAAAAAACCATCATTGGCAGTTGTTGGCGCAACTGGAGCAGTCGGAACCGTAATGCTTGGCATTTTGTCCGAGCGCACTGATGTCTGGGGCGAGATTCGTTTGATCGCATCTGCTCGCAGCGCAGGTAAAAAATTAATGTGTCGCGGTGAAGAGCTAACTGTTGTTGCTCTTTCACCTGA
>RFRA01000206.1 GCA_009924725.1 Actinomycetota bacterium | reverse complement strand
AGAGCCCTGCGAAGTTTTCGGCCATGGCACGCGCTACTCGCGCCGGTGTATCTCGCAATCCATCGCGCTCAGGGTCTTCACCTAGCGCAAGTAGCAGCTCGCGAACTGCTGCTTCGGCGCGTGCTGCGTCATATGGTTGCTTGGCGCGACCATCGCCATCTTCAATTGAGATTGAATTTATCTCACTCACTAGTTTTCTTTCTAGTACGTGGTTTTTTGGCTTCAATGACTTCTTGCGCCTTAGCCCTAGCCGGAACTTCTACCGGCGGGATATCTGAAGGAACGCGAGTGATTGACCCAGTCCAGGCTGGTCGCTCTGCCCAAGACTTAACTTTCTTAAAGATTTCGGCGATGTCATCTTTGTTAATGGTTTCGCGATCAAGTAACTCAAGAACCATGGCATCGAGAGTTTTTCGATTTGCTACCAAAATGTCGAACGCTTCTTGATGTGCATTTTCAATTAACTTACGTACTTCAGCATCGATAATTGAGGCAACTTTTTCAGAGTAGTCACGCTCATTTCCATAACTACGACCCATAAATGGTTCCGAGCCATCGTTGCCAAGTTTGATTGCGCCGATTGCTTCAGTCATTCCGTATTGAGTAACCATTGCTTTCGCGAGCGCAGTTGCTTTCTCAATGTCATTAGATGCGCCAGTGGTTGGATCATGGAAAATAAGTTCTTCAGCTGCACGTCCACCAAGTGAATATGCCAATTGATCAAGTAATTGATTACGAGTAGTTGAGTACTTATCGTCATCAGGTAAAACCATGGTGAAACCAAGAGCACGGCCTCGCGGCATGATGGTGACTTTGTGAACTGGATCTGTATGTGGCAGAGCGTGGGCGACAAGTGCGTGGCCAGCCTCGTGATAAGCCGTAACTAAACGTTCTGAGTCCGACATTAAGCGTGATTTACGCTGTGGTCCAGCCATGACGCGATCGATAGCTTCATCTAGTTCGCGATTACCAATTTCGGTTTTTAGTTCACGAGCCGCAAGCAGGGCTGCCTCATTAAGAACATTTGCTAAGTCAGCACCAGTAAACCCAGGAGTGCGACGGGCATATTCCAGTAGCACTAAATCTTTTGCAACTGGTTTCCCTTTTGCGTGTACTTGCAAAATTGCTTCGCGACCTTTGAGGTCAGGACGATCAACTGCAATTTGGCGATCAAAACGTCCTGGCCGAAGTAACGCTGGATCTAGCACGTCAGGACGGTTAGTTGCTGCGATCAGAATTACTTGACCATTTGCTTCGAAGCCATCCATCTCTACTAAGAGTTGGTTAAGGGTTTGTTCACGTTCATCGTGACCGCCACCCATACCGGTTCCACGTTGGCGGCCGACGGCATCAATTTCATCAACAAAAATAATTGCGGGTGCATTTGCTTTTGCTTGGTTGAACAGATCACGCACTCTCGCTGCACCAACACCGACGAACATCTCAACAAAGTCAGAACCAGAGATTGAGTAGAACGGAACGCCTGCTTCGCCAGCAACTGCACGAGCTAACAATGTTTTTCCAGTTCCGGGCGGACCATAAAGCAAAACACCTTTTGGAATTTTGGCACCCAACTCGGCGTACTTGGCTGAATTCGCTAAGAAATCTTTGATCTCATGTAATTCAGCAATAGCTTCGTCGGCACCCGCTACATCAGCAAAAGTTGTCTTTGGAACTTCATCACTTTGTAACTTCGCCCGTGATTTACCAAAACTAAATACTTTATTTCCACCTTGTGACTGACTTAGCATGAAGAAGAAAAGCAAGCCGATAATCAGAATTGGAGCTAGCGAGAACAAGAAACTTAGAATCAGAGGTGTTTTAGGAACCTCGATATTCCAGCCTCTTAGCGGCGGATTAGCGCTCAAAGCATCAA
>RFRA01000205.1 GCA_009924725.1 Actinomycetota bacterium | reverse complement strand
CTCACCAATGCGCGGCAAAATCAATTCCTTGTTCATCGGGTCCAAATAAGTCCACAGCGGTTGGAAATTAGCAATCACGCCAAGGGCGGCAAACCTAGGTAAATCAACGGGATCAATCAACTGCGCATGGGTAATTACTGGGCGCCGATCCCAACTTGGATTACTTGCAACAACGGCTTCGATCGCATCTAGTGCCTGGCGAACTGCAGCATCACCAATGGAGTGAATATGTAGCTGTAAATGTTGTTTATCAAAGGTTGTCGCGGCCTCAATTATTTCGGTGTCACTCCAAATCAGCAGACCTTTGCTAGTTAGTTCATCTAGATACGGCTCAAGAATTGCGGCGGTTCCGGCAGAAAGAGCGCCATCGCCAATGAACTTAACTGACTTAGCAGTTAGCCCAGCTTCTTTTGGAAGCGCTTGAACTTCTGCACGCATCTGGTTGTAGTAGTCGATTCGACTCTGCCATTTGCCCGGCTGAGCTAAGAAAGTTAAATTCATATCTACTTTGAGGTGCCCAGTTTTCGTGGCCTCTATATAAATCTCAGTCATGCCATCTTCTACCCAGGCATCCATAGCGCTAGTGACACCGGCTGCTAAGTATTCTTCGCTAGCCCATTTAATTGCGTCTAGTTCATCTTGCAATGTGCGCACTGGTGCAAGTTTGGTAATTAAATCCATTGCCGCAGGTTCGCGCAAAGTTCCTTTAGGTGAGCCGTCATCGCCTCTAGCAATAGTTCCGCCGTCAGGGTTTTGTGTCATCGAAGTTATGCCCGCAATTTCAAGTGCTTTGCTATTTACCCAAATCGTGTGATGGTCGACTGCATGTAATACAACTGGGCGATCACTAACTGCTTCATCTAACCAGTGTGCTTCGAAGTCACCGCGCTCAACAATGGCTGCTTCATAGGCACCGCCGATGATCCACTTGGAATTCGGATTAGCATCTGCAAATCTCTTTACCTCAGCCACAATTTCAGCCACAGATTGCAACCCATTTACTTTGGGTCCTTGCGATTCGCGTCCAGCAAATAGTGGGTGTGCATGACCATCGGCAAACGCCGGCATTACAAAAGACCCTGCTAAATCAATAGTTTGATCTGCGCCACCTGAAAGTGCATCAGAGCCAAGTGCTAAAACTCGGCCATCTTCGATCAATAGCGCATTAGTTAAATGGCCAAAGCTGGTCCATATAGAGCCATTAATTAACAGAGTTCTCACAGATCCAAGAATATGCGGGCTCAAGACTCCTGCGCTATTTTTAGCCCATGAAATTCAAGGCATATTCCAGCGTTCTTATGACTGCAGTATTGCTATCTGCGATCTCGATGCCTTCGCAAGCCGCAACTATTGCTGGCACCAAATGCACCAAAGTTGGAACCACTAAAACTGTTTCTAAAGTTAAGTATGTCTGCGTTAAAACAGGTACGAAACTTATCTGGAAAAAAGGGAGTGAAGTTAAGGTAACTCCAACGCCTAAACCTTCGGTAAGTGCAACACCAGAAGCAACGGCTAGTGCAACACCGACTCCAGCTCAGAGTGCAACGCCTAAATCATCAGTAAGTGCAACACCGACTCCATCACAAAGTGCGACTCAAAGTCCTTCACCGACAAAGAGTGCAACTCCAAGTGTCACAACTGCTCTAACAAAGTTAACTCTGGAAGAAGTAAAGAAGCATGATTCAGGCACAAGTTGCTGGAGCATCATTTACGGAAATGTTTTTGACTTAACCAAGTGGATCACTAAGCATCCAGGAGGTGCAGGAGTGATACGTGCAATCTGTGGCAAAGATGGCACTTCTGCATTCGAAGGACAGCATGCTGGCGAAGGCAGGCCGGCAAATCAGTTGTCGAACTATTTCTTAGGAAAACTAGGGGATTCGGT
>RFRA01000204.1 GCA_009924725.1 Actinomycetota bacterium | reverse complement strand
GTTCTTTCGCCTGATCAAGTTACATCTGATTTATCAGACTCAAAAGTTATTCAGACCGTTTCAAGTATTGATCATCTACAGAAAATTAATGCGAGCGCCCAAGTCATTGTTGAGATCTTAACTCCGTTAAATCGCCATGGCATTGATGCAAACGAAATTAATCGCTTATTAACGATTGTTAATGAGCGTGGCCTTAATCTCCGCGGATTTACTTTGCACTTGCCAATTGCAAAAATTGATAGCAAATGGATTAGTTCCACGCTTAATCTCTTGCCCGCAGAATCTACCGTGTGGATCTCTCATCTACATGGCGCAGGTCGAGTAAGACAAGAATTCGCAGAACTAATTTTCCGCGAAAGAATTGGCACCGCGCTTTGGCTCGGCGCAGATTCGGCACTGGAAGCCAGAGCGACAGTTCTTGAAAATAGAATAATTAGTGGTACCGCTGGGTACCAACAACGTCGAACTCGTGGCAATGTAATTGTGGCAAGCGGTGGCACTGCTCACGGTATTGGCTTAACTGCGCCACAAAATGATTTCTCGCTAATCGGTCGATTGAAGATTATTGCTCGCGCACTTGAAGCAGCTTCCGGCCGAATGCGCAGCCCATATCGCCATGCTGGCAGAACCCTAGATTTTCTAGAGGCCCCACATATGCAATGTTCACTTTTAATTTGTGCTGGCTCAAACCAACCAAAACCTGGCGATGAATTAAAGCTGCGCGTTCGCTACACAACAACGACCTTCGATCAGATCATCTTTAACTAAGAATTTTCGGAAAATAGATGAGCGAGCAATCGATCTTTAAATCCTCCGCAATCATGGCTGTCGGAACCATCTTTTCACGCATAACCGGATTAGCTCGTAATCTACTTTTGGTTGCCGCTCTAGGTACCGCAATCGTTGGTGACACTTTTCAAGTTGCCAACACAATTCCAACTGTTCTGTATATCTTGGTTGCTGGCGGCGCACTAAACGCAGTCTTTGTCCCACAAATTGTGCGCGAGATGAAGAAACCCGATGGTGGCCACGCTTTCGTATCACAACTAGCTACTGCAACATTTACGATTCTGGCTGCGGCAACTGCAATCGGAGTTCTTGCTGCGCCACTGGTAGTTCGTCTTTATGCCACCAAGTTTGGCGGCAGCGGCTTAGAAACCGAATTCGAATTAACCGTGCTCTTTACGCGCTACTGCTTGCCACAGATTCTTTTCTTAGGTCTATTCACATTATTTGGACAGATAGCAAATGCGCGGGGAAGTTTTGGGCCGATGATGTGGGCGCCAATCCTTAATAACTTAGTTGTAATTGGTGTTCTAATTAGTTTTATCGCCATTGCCCCAGATGCCAAAAATGGTGTTATCAGCGCTTCAGCTAAAGCCCTTCTAGGTTTTGGAACAACACTTGGTGCTTTTGCGCAAGCAGCAATCCTGATTCCAGTAATTGCAAAATCAGGCGTACGACTGCGCCCCAACTTTCACTGGTCTTCACTAGGCAAATCTGCTCATCTGGCAAAGTGGACCATGATTTTTGTTCTGATAAATCAAATTGGCTTTATGGTTATTGTAAATCTAGCTACAGCTGCATCAGTTCGGGCAAAGGAATCAGGCATTGATGTCGGTGTTGGTTTTACACCGTATCAAAATGCTCACTTCATTTTCTTGTTGCCGCATTCGATCATCGCTGTTTCATTAGTGACAGCGCTGCTGCCCCGGATCTCGCGCTTGGCAGCAGAAGCCCAAATTTCAGATGTAAAGAATGAGGTTCAGCAGACGCTTTTGAATCTCTATTCACTCATAATCCCAGCCGCATTTGCCATGCTATTTCTCGGTCAACCTATTGCCCACTTAATCTTTGCCGGCTCAAGCAGTGCTGATGCTGGTCAGATTGGCATGATCTTGTCGGG
>RFRA01000203.1 GCA_009924725.1 Actinomycetota bacterium | reverse complement strand
TTGGAGTTGGTGAAGGCGTTGGAGTTGGTGAAGGCATTGGAGTTGGTGAAGGCGTTGGAGTTGGAGTTGCCTTTACAACTTTTACACCTTTATTCCAGACAAGTTTCTTGCCACTCTTAATGCAGGTGTACTTATAACCATTAGAGATCGTTGTTGCCTTCAGCTTTGAGCATGCGCCACCGGGTTTAACGGCCGCAGTTGCAACTGAGAGATTTACCGAAAGAGCCAGGCAACCAATCAATATGGTTGCAAGTAATCGCTTCATGTTACAAAGGGTAGCAATCGGGTAGGCAGGCGCATAGTGCTTTGATCAACGCGTTCTACGAACCACCATCATTACTAAACCAATAACTACTAGCAAAAAGCCAACTGGCAGAGTTAAGAACATTAGCCAGATGTATCCCCCGGTTCCGCTGCCCTCATCCCACATGGACCCGCCTTGAAAGAGTGAAGTGATGAAGGCCAGCAGAATTGGTGAGATTGCAAAGATTAAACCCGCTCTAATAAACGGAATGTGCTTCATGGAAAGAGTTTACGGGGCGTTCAGTTAGATTTCTTGAGGTCTCTATAGAAATTCTCGTGCGAGCCAATCAGCAAGAGTTTTAGCTTCTCGGCTGAAACAATTCGATAAGCCAATAGCCACTGTTTATCAACTAACTTAAATTTATAGACATAGATACCTTCTAGGTCTCCGACCTTTGGGTCGCCTAATTCCGGCTTTGAAGCAATCGCTTTGACCGCTTTATCTAGGGATTTCTTTTGATTGGCATGCAGTTTCTTGATGGCTCGTTCAAATGATGAAGTTACCAGAATTTGCATTAGTTAAAGCTGTACTCGGTTGTGGCTTCCTCGGCATCAGCTAGCAATAGGTCACGGATAAGTGAAAAGGGAAGATTAGGGTTTTCCTCTGCGATTTGGGCAAGGCGGTAGTAGTACTCAATTTGTTTTGGAACAGAGCGGTGTTCGGCAGCAGCAGTTCTGCGGGCCATTTCGACTAATTCATCTGCGAGTTTCACATTTGTGGCCATTGGGGGCTCCTGTCCTGTTTCCAGAACTATAACAGATTAGGGTGCTTTAGGTAACCTTTAGGAACCTACGTGGGATAAATATGGTGCTAGCCTATGCAAGTCAGAGCATTGCAATTATTGAGCTACAAGAAAAGACCTCGTCAAAAATGGCGGGGTCTTTTTGTTTAACGAATACGATTCAAAAAAAATTACTGCTGAGAGATGACGCTTAGCGCTACAACTATCGATGAACCAATTGCCACCAATAGAAGTGGCGTCCAACCTAGTAATTGATACGGCGTAATTCTTGCGCGGGGTGGCCTTGATTCTCTGCTCATAGGATTAATTTATCAAGAAGTTGCCAAGTTAGCCTGCTGGGTTTAATTTTGCGAGATGAAAAAACTTGAGATCAAAGGCGATTTAGAAGGCCTGGTTAATCAAGATTTCATGGGTTTACATTCAGGTGGTGGTCGCAGTTCGATTCAAGGCGGACAAAGCGCTGCAGATCAAGCGCTAGCTGAGCTAAATATTTCCGGCTATGCCAAGAATAGATCGCAAGTACTGCCTTATGACGACCGTGGCGCTTCAGTCTTATCTCCATATATTCGCCATAACTTGTTGCCGTTGCAAAGAGTCTGGGATCACGTGGCGAAGGCGCCTTTTGCAGACCGCGAAAAGTATCGCGATGAGTTGTTGTGGCAAGAGTATGCGCGACATCTCTATGCGCGAATTGGCACAAGGCTCTTTAGCAATCTGCGCTTTGAACAAATTTGGGACAAGCCCGGTAATGGTTGGCCAGCCGGTATGGCCTGCGTTGATTTTGCTACCCATGAACTCGCCGAAGATGGTTGGTTGGTAAATCAAAGTCGCATGTGGCTGGCCTCGCATTGGACTGTGCGCAATGAGTTTGGT
>RFRA01000202.1 GCA_009924725.1 Actinomycetota bacterium | reverse complement strand
CAGTTGAGATCTTGCGTGCGAATAAGTCATCTATTGCTCTAGAACTCGCTTGCACATTGGGTGAATGGTGGTTTGCTTCTAAGAATTACGAAAAAGTAATTTTCACAATGGATGAATGCGCTCAAGAACATTTGCTTGATGGAAATGAGTACGGAGCTGCAAATGATCTCTATTTGATTGGTTGCGCTCATCGTTCACTTAAGAATTTCCGCGAGGCAATCGTTTCGTTCTACGAAGCCCGCGATCTGTTTAAGCGCAACAAAGAAGTAATTCAAGTTGCTCGTTGTGATCAAAAAATTGCTTCGTGCCACGTTGCATTAGGTGAAGGCGATTTAGCTTTAACACGTGCCCGTAAAGCACTCGATGTTTTTCAAACTGCGCATGACCACATTCGTTCAAATAATGCACTCTTTGAATACGGTAAAGCCCAGGTGCTTTTGGAGAACTACGAAGAAGGTTTAAATACCCTCGATCAAGTTTTAACCGTTGCCACCGATGAAGATCCAAAAGACTTTGAGTTTATTGTAGATATTGAAACCTCTATCGCTGCAGTCATGCGACTTCAAGGTCGTAATGTCGAAGCTGATGAGATAGATCGACGTTTAGTATCAGTGCGCGAAGCGCTTGCCGACGAGGTCGAGAGCGAAGTAAGCGGCTCCTAACGCTGCGCCTATCCCAGCCAAAACCAGCGGTAATTCGTGAGTGCCGCGACTCCAGAGTGCCCCGCCCCAAATTCCGGCACCCAGAATCGCAAAGTTCATACTTGCTTGATAGACACCTTGCGCTCGACCACGATGTTCAGGCTGGCTCAAACGCGCAATCCAAGATTTACCTACCCCGTCAGTAAGCGCGCCAAAGAAGCCATAAAGGCCAAGCATTAGGAAAGCCAAGTGGTGGCTCTGAGTTAATCCCAAAGTGCAGTAAGCGATTGCAAAAGTTATCAACCCAAACATGTAAACCAATTGCGGAGAAAATTTATCGGCAATTACTCCGGCAGGATAAGCGGCAAAAGTTGCGACTAGATTTGCAAATGCATATGCAAGAACGACCATAGTTGTACTCAGACCGATGTCGTGCAGTCGAAGCAAAAGTAGTGCGTCGGGGATATTAGTCAGTTGAATCAGAACCAGTACACCGATTGATCTTTTAAGTGACAAAGGAAGCAAAACCTTTTGGCGTTTTTCTTTGGCAACCTTTACCTTTTTTACATACTTGTCTTTAATTAAAAGTGTTAATAGTCCACTTAGGAGAGCTGGGATTAGTGCCCATTGCGCAACTTTGCGGACGTCACCATCTAGCAGCCAAAGGCCCCCGACGGCCAATAGTGGACCAACAACTGCGCCAAAGTTATCGCCAGCTCGATGGAAACCAAAAGCTTTTCCTAAATGTTCTGTTGGAACCGAATCGTTAATCAATGCATCACGAGGCGTACTTCGCATTCCTTTTCCAATGCGATCGGTAATTCGACCAAAGAAAACTAAGGGCCAAGCCGTTGCAATGACGACCAGAGCTTTACCAATTCCAGCTAAGCCATAACCCGCTACAACAAAGGGTTTACGGCCTAGATAATCAGATTTATTGCCTGCCCAAAGTTTGGTGAATCCAGCCGCGGCTTCGGCACATCCCTCAATTAAGCCAAGGGCGATTGGTGCAGCACCAATTACGCCAGTTAATAAAATCGGAAGCAATGGATAAAGTAGATCGCTGGCAGCATCTTGGGTAAATGAAACTAGAGTTAAGACAATCAGATTTGGCGTTAGCCAACGAGAGTTTTTATTCATTTTGGCAAGTGTTGTAGCGCCCAGTGGTACATAGCAATTGCGCCAGCAGCTGATGCATTCATGCTGCGAGTAGAGCCGTACTGATTAATTTCAAGAACTACTTCGCAAACGGCAACTGCTTCTTCACTCATTCCGGCACCTTCTTG
>RFRA01000201.1 GCA_009924725.1 Actinomycetota bacterium | reverse complement strand
TTATCTGCAACTGGTGAAGTTAATTGAGTTTTAACAATCATGCCTGGTTCTACTGGAATTGTGCAAGAAGCTTGTGGCTTTGGAAATGCGCGGCCATTAATTTCGATATCAACCAAACATTGACGACAAGCACCAACTGGATCAAGAAGTGGGTGATCGCAAAAGCGCGGAATCTGAATTCCAAGTTTTTCGGCGGCGCGAATTACTAAGGTGCCTTTAGGAACAGTGACTTCAAAGCCATCGATTACTAACGTGATTTGCTCAACGATTACATCGGTATCTGGAGTCACTATGCATCAGCTCCTTCAAATAGCGTGCTGGCAATTGGATCAAATGGGCAAGCGCCATTTGTTACATGTGCGATGTATTCGTCGCGGAAATATTTAATTGAAGAAGTAATCGGGCTAGTGGCACCGTCTCCGAGTGCACAGAAAGAACGGCCCATGATGTTGTCGCAAAGGTCTAACAATTTAGCTAGATCTGCCTCTGATCCTTTGCCATTTTCTAGATCGCGCAGAATTTGTACCAACCACCAAGTGCCTTCACGACATGGGGTGCACTTTCCGCAAGACTCATGCTTATAGAACTCAGTCCAACGAAGTACGGCGCGAACTACACAAGTAGTTTCATCAAAGATTTGAAGAGCTTTGGTGCCCAGCATTGAACCCGCACCAGCTACACCTTCGTAATCAAGTGGCACATCTAAATGTTCATCGGTAAACAACGGCGTTGATGATCCACCTGGGGTCCAGAACTTTAATTTATGTCCTTTGCGCATTCCACCAGAAAGTTCGAGGATTTCGCGCAAAGTAATTCCAAGTGGCGCTTCGAATTGTCCAGGGTTTACCACGTGGCCAGAGAGTGAATAAAGCGTGGTTCCTTTGCTCTTTTCAGTACCCATTGATTGATACCACTCAGCGCCATTAGCAACGATGGCTGGAACTGATGCAATTGATTCAACGTTGTTTACAACAGTTGGGCGGGCATATAAGCCAGCAATAGCTGGGAATGGTGGTCGTAAACGTGGTTGACCACGGAAACCTTCGAGCGAATCAAGCAAAGCAGTTTCTTCACCGCAAATATAAGCACCAGCACCAACGTGTAGAACTAACTCGACGCCGTTACCTAAATAACCAGCTGCATATGCATCTTCGATTGCTTGGTTCATGCGGCGAACTACGTGAGTTACTTCGCCACGAATATAAATGAAAGCATGCTTGGCGCGAATTGCGTGAGCTGCAATGATGCAACCTTCGATTAGCACGTGTGGGTTAGCCATTAGTAACGGCGTATCTTTACAAGTGCCTGGTTCTGATTCATCTGCGTTTACAACTAAGTAATGATCTTTGTTATCGCCTTGTGGAATAAAGCCCCACTTCATGCCAGTAGGAAAACCAGCACCACCGCGACCACGTAGACCGGAATCTTTGACAAGTTGAATTACCGCATCAGGATCCATCGCGAGCGCTTTTGCAGATGCGGTATACCCACCATGACGTTTATAAGCTTCGATCGTAAATGAATCTTTTTCGTCCCAATGAGCCGAAAGTACTGGCGCAAGTTTTGTCATTACTTACCTTCCTTGCTTAGCTTCAAACCAAGCAACGTTGGCTCACCAGCTTGAACACCTTCATTAGCTAAACCATCGTTTACGCCAGCTAGAACTGCGGATGCTTCTTTCCAAGTTACTAATTTATTTGGACCACGAGTTGGTGGCTTTGGATTTCCAGAACGCATTGAATCAACTAAATCTTTGGCAGATTGCACTGTCTGGTTATCGTAGAATTCCCAGTTCGCCATAACTACAGGTGCGTAATCGCAAGCTGCATTACATTCAATGTGTTCAAGGGAAACTTTGCCATCAGCTGTTACGCCATCATTTTCAACACCTAAGTGCTCTTTCAAACCAGCGAAAATAGCGTCTCCGCCCATCACCGCGCATAGCGTGTT
>RFRA01000021.1 GCA_009924725.1 Actinomycetota bacterium | reverse complement strand
TCAAGTTAAAGCAAATGATCTAATTTCCAAATTTCCAGCAGCAGCTGAAATGCTTGATCGAATGGCTGCGGGCATTGCTACCGAAGGCATGGAATCACTCATACCGTTATTAATCGAAGCGCAAGAAACCTTGCTTGATCGAATGCCTGCTAACACCGAAATAGTTTTCCTAGATGAAGAGCGAATTCGTTCTCGGGCGGCAGATCTACTTTCGACCAATGAAGAATTTTTAGCCGCCTCTTGGTCTAACGCAGCAGTTGGCGCAGTTGCTCCAGTACACACTGGCGTGAGTACTTACTTAGCCTGGGATGAGCTCGCCGAAAAGATAATTTCTTTGGGGCTTAATCGCCGTTCGCTCAATTCTTTTGGCTCTGACTTAAGTGAAAATACTGACTTTATGGCGATCTCTGCAATTGATCCGTTGCGAGGCGACCTGGATCAACTTTTGGCCGTGCTGGGGGAGGCGGTTTTAAATAACTTCAAGGTAATTTTCACGGCCAATGGCCACGGCATGGTTGAACGCTATGCCGGAATTTTCCGTGGTGCCGACCTACCGGTTTATGTGGTCGATCAGCTACATGCCAAACCAACAGCTGGTCTGATTCATATAACGACTACTCCGATTACTTATGGTTTTTCTTACCCAAGTGCGCAAATACTTTTTATTACCGAACACGATTTAACTGGCAGTAAATCGCGCGTTAAAGATTCTGATCGTTTGCCCTCAAAGCGGAAACAGAGCGTTGATCCACTTGAGTTAAAAGCCGGCGACTTTGTAGTTCATGAACAACATGGCATCGGGCGTTATGTTGAAATGATCCAACGCGAAACTGCTGGCGTTGTTCGCGAGTATCTGATTATCGAATACGCCTCAGCAAAACGCGGTCAACCCGGCGATCGCATATTTGTGCCAACAGATTCATTAGAACAAGTTAGTAAGTACATTGGTGGCGAATCACCAACTGTTCACCGCATTGGCAGCGGTGAGTGGCAGAAAGCAAAGGGTCGCGCCCGTAAAGCAGTGCGCCAAATTGCTGGTGAGTTAATTCGACTCTATGCCGCACGAACCAGTGCACCAGGTTTTGCATTTTCACCAGATACGCCATGGCAACGCGAACTCGAAGATGCCTTTTCCTATATCGAAACTATTGACCAATTGGCCACGATCGATGAAGTTAAGCGCGATATGGAACGCCCGTTTCCGATGGATCGAATTATTTGTGGCGATGTGGGCTACGGCAAAACTGAGATTGCAATTCGTGCTGCATTCAAAGCTGTGCAAGATGGCAAGCAAGTAGCCGTTTTAGTACCAACCACATTATTAGTGCAGCAGCACTACAAGACTTTTACCGAACGTTATTCTGGTTTTCCGATCAAGGTGGCTGGCATGTCTCGTTTTAATTCCGCCAAGGAGAGTAAAGAGATAACCCAGGGTTTAGGTGAAGGCGCCATCGATGTTGTAATCGGAACTCATCGAATCCTCTCAAACGATGTAGTTTTCAAGGATTTAGGTCTAGTTATCGTTGATGAAGAGCAGCGCTTTGGCGTAGAGCAAAAAGAATCCCTCAAGAAACTACGCACCACTGTCGATGTGCTTTCCATGTCAGCAACGCCAATTCCGCGAACGCTAGAAATGGCCGTAACTGGAATTCGCGAGATGTCTACGATTACAACTCCACCTGAAGAGCGACATCCGATTCTTACTTATGTCGGCGCAAGTGAAGATGCCCAGATTGCGGCCGCGATACACCGCGAGCTTTTGCGCGATGGTCAGATTTTCTATATTCATAATCGGGTCGAATCAATTGATCGCACTGCATCGCGTTTACAAGAGCTAGTGCCCGAAGCACGCATTCGCGTAGCACATGGGCAGATGAGCGAATCAATGTTAGAAGATGTAATTCTAGGATTCTGGAATCGTGATTTTGATGTTCTGGTTTGCACCACTATTGTCGAAAGTGGTTTGGATATTGCGAATGCAAATACATTGATTGTAGAACGTGCAGATATGTTTGGGTTGTCGCAGCTTCATCAGTTGCGCGGTCGCGTCGGTCGTGGTCGCGAACGGGCGTATGCCTATTTCCTGTACCCAGCCGATCAACCACTTTCGGAAATTGCGATTGATCGCTTGAAAACAATTGCATCCAATACTGATCTAGGTGCGGGAATGCGCGTTGCCCTAAAGGACTTAGAAATTCGTGGTGCGGGCAATTTATTGGGTGGCGAACAATCAGGCCATATTGCCGACGTCGGCTTTGATCTCTACATGCGTATGGTCGGCGAAGCAGTTCAAGATTACAAAACTGGTTTTATTGAAACTGAAGAACCTAATCATGAATGCAAAATTGAAATTCCCATTAATGCACATCTGCCCGAAGAGTATGTTCCGGGTGAACGTTTGCGTCTTGACCTTTATCGCCGCTTAGCTGATGTGCAAAGTGATGCCGATGTAGATGCAATTGCAGCTGAGTTGATTGATCGATTTGGCGAGCTGCCAGATACTGCTCAAGCGCTGCTTGGTGTGGCCAAACTGCGAGCGTTGGCCAAGGGCCGGCAGCTGCGCGAGGTAGTTATCTCTGGCAAATTCCTGCGCTTATCGCCACTGACTCTTCCAGAATCACGCCAACTTCGCCTAAATCGCGTTTATCCAGGGTCGATTTATAAGAGCGCAGCCAGCACAGTTTTGGTCGCCTTGCCCAAGGCCGCAGCCTGGAATCCGTCTGAAAGCACTCCAGTTATGGGGGATACTTCTACTCTGGCTTGGGTATCCGAAGCCGTAACCGAATTAGCGGCTAACCCGAAAGTGAGTAAATCTTGAAAAAATTCACCGCAGTCACAATTGCCTCTGTTGCAGCAATCGCACTTTTCCTAACTGGTTGCTCACAAGTTGGCGCCGCGGCAACAATCGGAAGCACCAAGATTACTCAAGCAACTGTGCAGACCAGCATTGATACCGTAATGGCTGAGCGCACTGGCGTTGACACAACACAGATGCAATTAGAAACTGGCGAAGAACTAAACCGTAGTCAACTTCGCTTCCACTTATTTGCTGGTCTATTAAAGGCTGCTGCCACATCAACAAAAATTACTGTTACTAAGGCTGAGATTGATACTCGCCGCGAAGTAATCATTCAGCAAGTCGGTGGCGCTGCTAACTTGCCACAAGCACTTGTCGGCGCCGGTATTGCATCAATAGATTTTGATACTTATTTAGAAGCCGTATTAAATTCAGAGAAAATTCAAAAGAGCTTTGCTGCAGCTGGTGTTCCTGAGGCAGATATTCCAACCAAGATGCAGGAATTGATTGTGGCTACTGGCAAGACTCAAAAAGTCACAGTTAATCCACGTTACGGTGTCTGGAAAGCTGAAACAGCTGAAGTTACTGCCGCTGTAAGCGATGTAGTTTCACCTGCAGCGACGCCAGCAAAATAATTTAGAGCCAATTAAATGTCAGAACTTCTGCGCCTTGCGGAGGTAATGAACAAACTTCGCTCGCCGGGTGGTTGCCCTTGGGATGCCGAACAGACGCACGAGTCTCTGATCAAATATCTGCTCGAAGAGTCGTACGAATTCATTGATGCAGTTGAAACCAATGATCGAGCTGGCTTACAAGAAGAATTAGGCGATCTACTGCTACAGGTTTATTTCCATGCCCGCATTGCGCAAGATGATCCACAGAATCCATTTACGATCGAAGATGTTGCCCGCGGCATCGCAGATAAATTGATTAACCGGCACCCACACGTATTTGCTGATGTTCAGGTATCTGGCGTTGCTGAAGTAATCTCTAATTGGGAGGAAATAAAAGCTGCTGAAAAGGGTCGCACCTCAGCCATTGATGGTGTTGCTCTATCGCAGCCCTCATTGCCCTTGATTTCAAAGCTGTTACATCGCGCTGAAAAATATGGAGTTTCTCTAGATCTACCATCGACGCAGGTTAACGATGCCGAAATGGCAGTTGAACAAATTCTTGCGATCGCGGCCTGGGCCAGCACCAATGAAATTGATCTCGATTCTCTGTTGCGCCAGCGGGCACGCGCTCTAATGGCGCAGATCCAAAGCAATGAAGCGCGGTAGACTGCTCACCTGAGTTCAGCGCTGATCTCTCTAGTTAATTAAAGAGTTAACAATTAGCAATAGGAGGCCATCATGGCAATTATCGAAGCGCTCGGCGCCCGTGAAATTCTAGATTCCCGCGGAAACCCAACTGTTGAAGTTGAAATTCAATTAGAAGATGGCACCCAAGCACGTGCTGCAGTCCCGAGCGGTGCATCAACTGGTGCATTCGAGGCCTCTGAACTTCGCGATGGTGGCACTCGTTACTTAGGTAAAGGTGTTGAAAAAGCGGTTGCATTTGTGAACGATGAAATCGGGCCAAACATTATTGGTTTTGATGCCCAAGACCAACGCATCATTGATAGCGCCATGATTTCACTTGATGGCACTGCAAATAAATCACGTTTAGGCGCGAATGCAATTCTTGGTGTTTCACTCGCAGTTGCTAAAGCATCTGCTGAAAGTGCAGACCTATCACTATTCCGCTACCTCGGTGGCCCAAATGCGCACCTACTACCTGTGCCAATGATGAACATTCTTAATGGTGGCGCACATGCTGATACCAACGTTGATATTCAAGAATTCATGGTTGCGCCAATTGGTGCACCAACTTTCCGCGAATCACTTCGCTGGGGCGCCGAGATTTATCACGCACTTAAATCAGTGCTTAAGCAACGCGGTTTAGCAACTAGCGTTGGTGATGAAGGCGGCTTTGCGCCAAACCTTGATAGCAACCGTGCCGCTCTTGATTTGATTCTTGAAGCAATTACCAAGGCCGGCTTCAAGCCAGGTACCGATATCGCACTTGCGATGGACGTTGCAGCAACTGAATTCCACGAGAACGGTCAATACAAGTTCGAAGGTTCTTTACGTTCAGCTGGTGAAATGATCGCGTATTACACCGATCTCGTTAACTCATATCCAATTGTTTCTATCGAAGATCCACTAAATGAAGAAGACTGGGCCGGCTGGGCCGAGATGACCAGCGTGCTTGGTTCACGCATTCAAATTGTTGGCGATGACCTATTTGTAACTAACCCAGAGCGTTTAGCTAAGGGCATTGCAACTAATACTGCAAATGCGCTTCTAGTTAAGGTAAACCAAATCGGAACCCTAACTGAAACTCTTGATGCGGTATCAATGGCGCAACATGCAAACTATCGCAGCATGTTGTCACACCGTTCAGGTGAAACTGAAGACACCACTATTGCTGATCTCGCAGTTGCGACAAACTGTGGTCAGATCAAGACAGGTGCACCAGCTCGTACTGAACGCGTTGCGAAGTACAACCAATTGCTACGCATTGAAGAAGAACTTGCAAGTGGTGCTAAATACGCTGGTCGTGGTGCATTCCCACGTTTTAAGGCATAAGCGAACTTAAACCATGGCACGTCGTCGTTTAAACTTTAATCGTCGACGCAATACCAATAGTCGCGTGTTGGTGCTGGGCTTCTTTCTATTCTTTTTAGCCCTCACTATCGCACCACCAGTACAACATTATTTTTCACAGCGCGCTGAAATCAGTGCCGTAAAAGCACAGATCAAAGCAGGCGATGCTGCAGTTGCCGAAGCTCGCAAAGAGCTCGAACTGTGGCGCGACCCAGAATATGTAAAGTCTCAAGCCCGTGCTCGATTGCACTTTGTTTTGCCGGGCGAACGTCAATACATCGTTACTGATGCAACAACTCAGGCTGAAGAGAATAAAACTGATGTCGCAAATAACATTCCAGTTGGCTTGCCTTGGTATAACCGCTTAATTGCATCGATTACTGAAACTGGCGCTAATTAATGTCCGAACGCGACGTATCGCAAGAAGATCTAGATTGCATTGAAGCCCAACTAGGCCGCACTCCACGCGATGTTCATGCCATTGGTTATCGCTGTCCATGCGGAAAACCAGCAGTAGTTGAAACTCCTCCCCGCCTTGGCGATGGCACGCCATTTCCAACTTACTTTTATGCCACTTGCCCACGATTAACTGGCGCGATCTCTACCCTTGAATCAACTGGCTTGATGGGTGAAATGAATGAGCGTTTAGCTACTGATGCCGAATTAGCTGGTGCATATGCCGCTGCCCACGAAGATTATTTAGCTGCGCGTGCGGTTTTGAAAATGGATGTTCCAGAAGTCGAAGGTATCAGCGCTGGCGGAATGCCAGATCGCGTTAAGTGTTTACATTCTTTAGTTGCTCACTCTCTTTGCGCTGGCCCCGAAGTGAATCCGTTAGGTGATGAAGCTTTAGCAAAATTGCCCGAGTGGTGGAAAGATCAGCCTTGTAGCATCACAGAGAATGTAAAGGCAAACTAATGCGCGTAGGTGTAGTCGATTGCGGTACTAATTCAATTCGATTATTGATTGCCGATATCGAAGGAAATAATTTCCGCGAAGTAACTCGTCAGATGCAAGTCGTTCGACTCGGTCAAGGTGTTGATGAAACTAATCAATTCCACCCCGATGCAATCTCTCGCACTTTTGCCGCCGTTGATTTATATGCTGGCGAGATCGCTCGCCGTGGCGTTGAAAAGCTACGTTTTTGTGCAACTAGTGCAACTCGCGATGCGCTGAACCGTGCCGTATTTGTAGATGGCGTGAAAGAGCGCTTAGGAATTGAACCTGAAGTAATTTCAGGCGATGAAGAAGCTCGCCTTTCATTTGCTGGCGCAACCCGAGAATTTAGCCGTGCAGATGGCCCCTTCTTAGTGGTTGACATCGGTGGCGGTTCAACTGAATTCGTGCTCGGCACTGACTCGGTAGATAACGCAATCAGCGTAAATATTGGCTGTGTTCGCATGACTGAGCGCCATTTCCGCAATGACCCACCAACTGCTGATGAAATAGCAATTGCCCGCCGAGATATTCAAAATGCCATAGATATTGCTTATGCCAGTGTTGATATTAAGAGCGCCAAGACTTTGGTTTGCGTAGCTGGAACAGCAACAACTGTTGCCGCCGCGGCGCTTAACTTGCCGGAATACGATCGCCACGCAATTCATCTCTCTCATATTTCTGCCGACCAAGTACATGTTGTTAGTAATAAATTCTTAACGATGACTCGTGATGAGCGGGCCGCCCTTGGCTATATGCACCCAGGCCGTGTTGATGTAATTACGGCTGGCTCACTAGTTCTTTCTGAAATCGTAAAAGCAACTAGTGCTAAAGAATTCGTGGCATCTGAAAACGATATTCTCGATGGAATGGCATGGTCGCTTGCCAAGTAAGAAGTCTGTACAAAGTATAAAAACTTTGCCACTACTGGATAAGAAAATCATGGCTTGTCGCGAATGTCCACGACTGGTTGACTGGCGCGAAGAAGTTGCCGTAACTAAACGCAAGGCATACCAAGCTGAAAAGTATTGGGGCAAAGCTGTTCCAGGTTTTGGTTCAACTAAACCAAAGTTAATGATCGTTGGATTAGCACCTGGTGCACATGGCGCTAATCGCACTGGCCGCATCTTTACTGGTGATCCATCTGGTGATTGGCTCTATGGCTCTCTTCATCGTTTAGGTATTGCGAAAATTGCTACGAGTACTTCGCGCGATGATGGCCAAGAACTTCGTGATACTAGAATTTCAATGGCAGTTCGTTGCGCACCTCCCGATAACAAACCAACTACCGAAGAGCGCGATCAATGTGCACCATGGTTTTTGCGCGAACTTGAACTTTCATTGCCCACAACTCGAGCATTTGTCGCCCTCGGAAACTTTGCCTGGGTCGCACTATTTTCAGCTCTAGCCGAATTAGGCCACCCAGTTAAAAAAGCGAAGTTTGGCCATGGGGCCGAGGTTAAATATGAGCACAATGGCGTGAACTACCTGATTCTGGCTAGTTTCCACCCCAGCCAACAGAACACTTTTACTGGAAAGCTGACCAAACCCATGTTGGATTCAGTCCTCAAAAAAGCGGGTAGATTTGCCCACGTTCTTCGTTAGTTTGCGCTGACGAAAAAGTTTTATCGCATGGCCCCGATAGCCCAATGGCAGAGGCAGAGGACTTAAAATCCTCCCAGTGTGGGTTCGACCCCCACTCGGGGCACCATAGGTAAGCGTAAATTTCACGCTTAGGTGCTTAGAGTTTCCCGAGCATTTTTCATTAACGCCAATTTCAGTTCGCTTGAAATATCTAGTGCCGTAACATTGTTGCCACTAGGGCTGGGGATTCCAGCTCTTTTCGCACTAGAGAGTGAGTACAAAAGTATGCGTAGTTCAAACCCTGTTCTTGGACGGGCGTTTAATAATCGTGGTTATGCCTCAATGGGTAATGCATCCACGGCTACCACACCAGAGAGTTTAGAAAACCTCTATAACGCACCCGCTGCATCACCGCTTCAAACAGGTCGTATGACTATTGAAGATGTCGTTGCGCGCACATCAATTCTTTTCGGCATCTTGGTTGTTGTCGGTGCAATCTCATGGACAGCAAACCTAGGTGGCGGCGCATTAATGGTCGGATTCCTTGGTGGATTTGTCCTAGCGATGGTTAACACTTTCAGCCAGAAGATTCGCCCAGGTTTGATCATGGCATATGCCGCTTTCCAAGGTTTAGCCCTTGGTGTACTAAGTCGTGAAATGGATAAGCAATTCGATGGCATCGTTAGCCAAGCAGTGATCGGCACACTTTGTGCATTTGCTGGAATGTTGTTTGCATATAGCAACGGCAAAATTCGCGTAACTCCAAAATTCACTCGCGTGATTTTGGGTGCAGCAATTGGTTACTTAGCTCTTGGTCTAGTAAGCATGATCATGTCATTTACTGGAAATTCAGGCGGCCTATATGGTGTAACTGGTTTCGGTCCGCTACTAGCAATTGCTGGTGTTGGTCTTGCCAGCTTCTTCCTAGTTCTTGATTTCGATCAAATTCAAAAGGGAATTGCTGCTGGTGCGCCACAAGAAGAATCATGGCGAGCAGGTTTTGGCCTAATGGTTACTATCGTTTGGCTTTACCTAGAAGTGCTTCGCTTAATCTCAATCTTGCGAGGCGACGACTAATTAATTATCGTTAAGCGAAATGGTCGGCTCATGCGAGCCGGCCATTTTTCTTGTCTCAGGCAATCGAGAGCCGAGTATGAGAACCAACGAGAAAATCACTGCAGTTGCCGCAAATGCAACGCGGAAAGAATAAAGGTCTGAAATCGCACCAACGACAATTGGGCCAACGATCATGCCAGCATCGCCGGACATCTGGAAAATACCGATTACTCGGCCGCCTTTACCTTTAATAACATCACCAACAACAGCACCTGGCGCCGTTGAAAGATAAGCACCGCCAACGCCCAGAATGGCCATGGATACCAAGAACATCCAAACGTGAATTGAAAATGTTAGGCCAATGATGCCCACCATAAAGATTGAACCACCAAGCAGAATGACATACTTGCGACCTTTTAAGTCAGAAGCCTTACCTGATCTAATCAGGAAGAGCCCTTGAACTAGTGCGCCAATTGCAAAACCAATACCAACAACTGCTGCGGTTGAGTCCAAACTTTCGGTTACAAAAAGTGGCAAGATCGAAGATCGCATTCCGAAAAATGCCCAACCAATAATGAATGAAAGTGCTAATGCGATCCGATATGCCGGAATTTGAAAAGCTTGCTTAAAGGTAATCGGATCTTGGACCTTAACTTTTACACCACTCTTGGCTGCTTCAGCTCGGCCTAAATAGATATATCCAATGATTCCGGCGATAGCCAACATAAATGCGTATGCAAAAAATGGCGCGCGTAGCGAAATAGTCGCTAGTGCGCCGCCGATTGCTGGGCCGGAAATGCCACCAATTAAGAATGAACCTTGGAAAGCAGATAGAGCGCGAGCGCGATGTGCGTCATCTGTTGCCCGAAAAATTAGTGAGCTTGATGCAACCGAAAACATTGATGAACCCAGACCGCCGGCAGCACGGAAAGTTAAGAGCTGCGGATAGTTCTGAGCTAAACCAGCCAGAACCGTGAAAAAAGAAACCATCAATACGCCAAAGCTATATACATTTCTTTCGCCAAATCGATCTACTAACCGACCTGAAATCATGCCCGAAGAGAATCGAGCTAAAGCGAAAGCGGATACAACTAAACCAACCGCCGTGTTATTTACTCCGAAAGATCTTACGAATACTGGGATTGCTGGAAAAATAATGCCAAAGCCCAACGCGACAAAAAATGAGGCGATGATGACAACCTGGACTTCACGGGAAAAGCCAGATACGGCTGAGCGAAAGCTTTTAACCAATAGCTTCGCCAGCCGCTTCTTCTTTGGCTTCTTTGAATTGCATAGTTGTCCGTAGCGGAACTTCACGCAACTTAAATGCACAGAAGATTCCGATAGCGATGATTGGTGCTGCAACTACGAATACGACATGGAAACTATTCACAAAGGATTGCAGAACTGTCTGTTGAATTATTGTCGGCAGATCAGCCAGAATCGCAGTGTTATTTGTTACGCCTTCCAATTTAGCTGCATCAAAGCCAGCAACTGCAGATGGGTTGGTTGCAGCAAGATCGGCAAAATCTTTCGCTAAATAATGTCCCAATCGATTAGTCAGGATAGTTCCGAAGATCGCTGCGCCAAATACGCTACCGAGAGATCTAAAGAAAGTATTTGAAGTTGTAGCAACACCTAACTCTTTGAAATCAATCGAATTTTGCAATGCAATCACCATAGTCTGCATTGTTAAACCTAAGCCCATGCCTACCATCGCAGCGAAGATTGCTACTTGCCAATAAGGGGTATTGGTATCAAGAGTGGTCATCAGGGCTAAGCCTGAAGTCATGATTATGGTTCCGGCAATTGGGAACTTCTTATACTTGCCGGTTTTTGAAATAGCTTTACCGCTAAAGATTGAAGTTGTCACAATTCCTAACATCAACGGAATCAACTTCAAGCCAGCTGATGAAGGACTTTCACCTTTAACAACTTGCAAATAAAGTGGCAACATAATTAGCGCACCGAACATTCCAGCACCAATAATGAAACCTAAAACCGAAGTGATATTAAAGGTGTGATTCTTGAAAAGGCTAAGCGGCAAAATTGGTTCAACCGCTTGTGATTCCCAGCGCAGGAATAACAAAGTCAGAATTAACCCGGAAGTTAGCGCGATAACTGTTTT
>RFRA01000003.1 GCA_009924725.1 Actinomycetota bacterium | reverse complement strand
TGATACTGCGCCAGTTGCTGGGAAGTCAAAGCGGAAACGACCTGGTGAGTTTTCCGAACCTGCTTGCGTAGCAGTTTCGCCTAGAACTTCGCGGAAAGCTTTGTGCACCATGTGCGTCGCGGTATGTGCTCGCGAAATTGCAGCTCGACGCTCTTGGTCAATAGTGGCAAGCGCGCTTTGGCCAACTGAAACTTCACCAGTTAATACTCGCCCACGGTGAACCGACAAACCGTTAACTGGTGCTTGCACATCTTCGATTTCAATAATTGCACCATTTGCCAGTTTGATAATTCCGGCGTCAGCCAATTGTCCGCCGCCTTCGGCGTAGAACGGCGTGCGATCAAGAACTACTTCAACTTCATCGCCACCTTTTGCACCTTGGGCAATTACGCCATCAACTAATAAACCATTGATATTGCTTTCAGCTTCAGTATGCGTATAGCCAAGAAAGGTTGATAGGCCAGATCCATCAGCGATCTGCTTGTACTGAGATAAATCTGTATGGCCAGATTTTTTCGCACGAGCATCTGCTTTAGCGCGGTCTTTTTGCTCTTTCATTAACCGTTGGAACCCATCGGTATCAATTTGCAGGCCAACTTCTTGCGCCATTTCAAGCGTTAAGTCATATGGGAAACCGTAAGTATCGTGCAACTTAAATACTTCTTCGCCACCTAAAGTTGAAACTTTCTTATCCTTCAGAGATGTGGCAGCTAGATCGAAAATCTGGGTTCCACTCTTAAGTGTTTGCAAGAAACTTTCTTCTTCAGCAACTGAGACAGCCAAAATACGCTCTTGGGCAGCTACTAGTTCCGGATACTGGGGACCCATCGCACCAATTGCTGCCTTTGTTAACTCAGAGATAATCGGATCGTGCGAGCCAAGCAAACGCATGTTGCGAATTGTGCGACGCATCATTCGGCGTAATACGTAGCCACGTCCTTCGTTTCCAGGTGTTACACCATCGCCAATCAGCATTGCTGAGGTTCTGGCGTGATCGGCAATAACGCGCAAGGAAATATCTGATTTCTCGGAAATGCCGTAATTAATGCCGGTTAAGGAGCTCGCCATCTTGAGAATCTGCATCGTGGTATCAATCTCATAAATGTTCTCAACACTTTGAAGCAGGGCTGCTGTGCGTTCTAGACCTAAACCAGTGTCAATGCTCTTGGCCGGCAACTCGCCTAAAATTGGATAATCATCTTTGCTAGTGCCAGCGCCACGCTCATTCTGCATGAACACTAAGTTCCAGATTTCTAAGTAACGATTTTCATCGGCGATTGGGCCACCTTCGGCACCATAAGCTGGACCTCGGTCGTAATAAATTTCAGAACATGGACCGCATGGGCCTGGAACTCCCATAGACCAGAAGTTATCAGCCATACCGCGACGTTGAATGCGTTCTTTTGGAACACCCATCTTGTGATGCCAAATATCAGCCGCTTCATCATCGGTATGGAAAACAGTTACCCATAACTTATCCTCTAGAAAACCATAACCACCTTGGGCGACAGGTTTAGTTAACAACTCCCAGGCAAGTGCGATTGCACCCTCTTTGAAATAATCACCGAACGAGAAGTTGCCACACATTTGAAAGAATGATGCATGCCGAGTGGTCTTGCCTACTTCATCAATATCTAAGGTACGAACGCATTTTTGCACTGAAGTTGCTCTTGCGTATGGAGGTGTAACTTCACCTAAAAAGAAAGGCTTAAACGGCACCATGCCAGCATTCACTAAGAGCAGATTTGGATCATCGGCTATCAGGGATGCGGATGGAACTACGGTGTGCGCTAAGCCTTGCGCATTCTCAGATTCGAAAAAGCGCAGCCAACGTGAACGTATCTCGGCGGATTCCATTGGTACTGATCACTCTGCCTTTGTCTTTTTGGCTTTACGTTTCTTTGAAGCTCCTGCTGCACTCATTAAGGCGCCCGCAATCTTTAGTGCAGGTCCGCCTTTATCAACAAAACTTGAGGTTGCCTCAGATGCTTTGGTCGAAATATTTTCAACGTTCTTAGTGATTTTGTTAAAACTCTCAAGCGGCCCATTAACTAGAGTGACAGTCTGGGTTACGCCATCCAATAGCGGAACTGTCTCATCGGTTAAGGATTTAAGCGAAACCTTGGCCTCATCAATTAGGCGACCGAAACGAATCACGGCATAGGCAACTGCTACTGCGATCGCGAAGAGCGAAACCGCACAAATGATCAAAGCAATTCCGCCTGCGCTCATAACTTCCCTTTCGCTACCTATTAACCGAATCCTATCGCTTGGCCGTAGGACTACTTCTTTTCAGCCACTTCTGGAACCCAATCAATTGCCGCTTCCTTGCGTTGGGCAGGTGTGATCGGAGTTGGCGCACCAGTTAGCGGATCGCCACCAGATGCGGTCTTAGGAAACGCGATCACTTCGCGAATTGATTCGGATCCACTTAGCAGTGCGCATACCCGATCTAGGCCGAGTGCGATTCCGCCATGAGGTGGAGGTCCGTAATTAAAGGCATCCAATAAAAAGCCAAACTTGCTGTTGGCTTCTTCATCAGTTAATCCAATAACTTCAAAGACTTGTTTTTGAATATTACGATCGTGAATACGAATTGAACCGCCCCCTAATTCAGTACCGTTTAAGACAATGTCATAGGCGTAGGCCAGAGCCGAAGCTGGATCATCCTTAAAAGTTTTAGCGAACTCTGGCTTCGGACCAGTAAATGGGTGGTGAACCGCAGTCCAGCCACCGCCATCAGTCGGTTCGAACATTGGTGCATCTACAACCCAGAGAAATTCCCAAGCACCTTCATTTATCAAATTGCAACGCTTACCAATTTCATTACGCACTGCGCCTAACAAATTCTGCGAAGCGGCGCGTTCACCGGCGGCAAAGAATATTGCATCGCCATTTGCTGCACTTGCTGCAGCTACTATTCCGGCTAGTTCTTTCTCAGAAAGATTCTTAGCTACTGGGCCACCTAAGGTGCCGTCGGCGTTCACTAAAATATACGCGAGTCCTTTAGCTCCGCGTGCTTTCGCCCAATCTTGCCAAGCGTCTAACTCGCGACGAGGTGAATCCGCTCCCCCAGGCATCACTACCGCGCCAACATAGGGTGCTTGGAAAACGCGGAAGGGAGTTTCACTAAAGAAGTTCGTTAGCTCAACTAACTTCTGGCCGAACCGAAGATCTGGTTTATCGGAACCATAATCTGCCATCGCGTCGAAATAAGTCATCCGCTTTAGCGGCAGTGGAATTTCGTAGTTAACGGTTTCGCGCCAAACTGTAGAAACAATTTTCTCAGCGATAGCCAAAATATCTTCCTGATCGATAAATGACATCTCAATGTCGAGCTGGGTAAATTCCGGTTGACGATCAGCTCGGAAGTCTTCATCTCGGAAACAACGAGCGATCTGGTAATACTTCTCCATGCCCGCAACCATTAGAAGTTGCTTAAATAACTGCGGTGATTGCGGCAAGGCATACCAAGAACCTGGTTGCAAGCGAACTGGAACCAAGAAATCGCGAGCACCTTCTGGGGTTGATCGAGTTAGGTAAGGTGTTTCGATATCAAGAAATTCTTCGGAATCCATAACTCGGCGAATCGCTGCGGTAACTTTAGATCGCATGCGCAAATTGGCGGCAGGCTTTTCGCGACGCAAATCTAGATAGCGATACTTCAACCGCACTTCTTCAGAGATATAGGCTTCATCACCGCTATCAACCGGAAACGGTAAAGCCGCGGCTTCGCTAAGCACGATGACTTCATCGGCCATAATCTCGATCTCACCGGTCGAAACATTGGTGTTCTCGTTACCAGCTGGGCGTTCAGAAACAACACCAGTGATCTTCAAACACCATTCAGCACGCAACATATTAGCGATAGCCTCATCGCGAATTACAACTTGAACCCAACCAGTGGCGTCACGGAAATCGATGAAAGCTACTCCGCCATGATCGCGGCGACGCGCAACCCAACCAGCCAACGTAATGGTTTGCCCAACTTGGCTCTTACGTATCGTGCCTGCCCCGTGTGTCCGGATCAATTTAGCTACCTAGCTTTCCGTGAGTCATCAATTCGAAGTTCGTGGTCCGATGCTTATCTCAAGGCGCCGGCTAAGGAGTCAAGTCTAACCGAGTTGGCGATACCGCTGCTCATCTCTTTAACTTCCACCACCCCGCTGGCCATCTCTGCATCGCCAATTACTAGTGAATAACGAGCCCCACTCTTATCAGCTATCTTCATTGCCGTTTTTAGAGCGCGATCACCAAATGCCAACTCAACTTTAAAGCCCGCAGCACGAAGATCGGCTGCGTACTTCAAGGCAGCCGATTTAGCTGCTACACCCATTGGAATAATAAATAAGTCACTGACAAAAGTCTCTGGAATAACTACGCCTTCGGCTTCAATGGCAAGTAGTGCACGATCAAGTCCGATCCCAAAGCCAATTCCAGTTATATCTTGGCCACCAATTTCGCCCATCAAACCGTCATATCGGCCACCACCTCCAATACCTGATTGCGCGCCAAGTAAATCGTGCACGAATTCAAATGTGGTGCCGGTGTAATAGTCGAGACCGCGGACCATGCGAGGATTAATCACAAAGGCAATTCCCATAGCAGTTAGATGATCTTGAACTTCAGCAAAATTAGCTTTGGATTCTGGCGATAAGTAATCCAATAAAATTGGCGCCTTTGCCATCAGGTCGCGAACTTCTTCACGCTTATCATCGAATAACCGCAATGGATTCAACTTTGCGCGTTCTTTTGTTTCTTCATCGAGATCAAGGCCAGCTATAAATTTCACGAGATCTATCCGATGCGCAGAACGTGACTCGGCATCGCCCAATGACGTCATCTCTAGGCGATATTTCGTGAGACCTAACTTCTTAAACCCAGCATCAGCAATTGAAATTACCTCGGCATCGAGAGCCGCATCATGAGTTCCGATTGCTTCAATCCCGATTGAGTAAAACTGTCGATATCGACCTTTCTGCGGGCGTTCAGCTCGGAAGAATGGTCCACAATAATAAACTTTGGCAGGCAGCGAATTGCGATCAAGCCCATGTTCACTTACTGCACGCAATGCACCAACTGTGCCTTCCGGACGTAGCGTGATTGAGCGACCACCACGATCTTCAAAGGTGTACATCTCTTTAGAAACTACATCAGTTGAGGCACCGATCCGGGTAAATAGTTCGGTATCTTCAAAAATAGGAAGCTCTAGTAGTTGGTAACCAGCTGAACTAATTGTGCTCTCTAACGTTGAACGTACCCACGCGAATTCGTTGCTGCGCGGCGGTACATACTCACTTACTCCCTTAGGTGCTTGAAATTTCGTCATCTGCTCGCCTTCGCCGCTTCAAGTAAGTACGGATTGTTCTTACGTTCAATCCCAATCTTAGTTTCTTGGTAGTGACCTGGGAGCACTCTGATCTCATCACTTAGTGGCAGAACTTTCTTGATCAAGGTTTTCATCATGTCATCGCTGGACCCAGTAGGTAAATCAGTGCGACCAATAGAACCGGCAAACAAGACATCTCCACTAACCAGAGTTTCGTCATCTACTAAATACATCAGCGACCCACGAGTGTGCCCTGGGCTATGAATCACCTTAATTTTCAAACCGACTAGTTCAATTTCCTCACCACTTCTTAACTCTCTAACTTCCTTCGGTTCGGAAAAAGTCATCGCACCTAGTGTTGCGGCGAATTCAGGGCTTACTGCAGCCGCCGGATCGATTAGTAGATTGCGATCTTCGCGATGGATATACGCGGGAATCCCATAGCCATCGCAGACGGGAACGACTGAAAACGTGTGATCTAAATGTCCGTGTGTTAAAAGAGTTGCCACCGGCTTCAAGCGATGTTTACTAAGCAGTTCAGCTAACTCCATTGAAATATCTGGCATGCCTGGATCAATGACAATGCATTCTGAGCCCTCGCCAGTAGCCAAAACCCAACAGTTGGTGGCATACATTTTGGCTGGGAAGCCAGCAACTAGCATCGCTACCCCGCCCTTCCACGCTCAATTTCGCAGCCTTGCTTAAACCCATTGGAAATACCCTAGGCGGACAGGGTACCTTTACCTTTCCAACCAACGACGTAGTGCGGCGAAGATTTCGATCATTTTCCTACCACGTCACCCAAATGTTTTGCCATCTATCACTCAACCCAATAGCGAAGGCTGATTTGAGAATTTCTCGACAGCTACCGCGCTGAAAGGATCCACCATGACCGAGAATCCAGTAACTCCCACCCAATCACCTGCAGTTGTGTCTGCGGCATCAGCACTCATTGGGGATCCGGCTCGATTCGGTCGTGTTGGCGAAGATGGCACTGTTTACGTAATTACCCCCGAAGGCGATAAGCCAGTTGGTTCATACCCAGGCAAGAGCAACGAAGAAGCCTTGGCTTACTTTGTCCGTAAGTTTGAAGCAATTGCTTCCGAAGTCGCTCTGCTATCAGCTCGCATTAAATCTGGCGCCATGGTTCCGGGAGATGCGACAACTGCCGTAGTTAAGTTGCGTGAACAAGTTCGCGAGTTAAATGGAGTCGGAGATCTAGCCGCTCTCGCTGTTGCCGTTGAACAACTTTCACCACTAATTGAAGATCATCGTGGCGCTTATGAGGCAAAGAAGGCAGCTGAAGAAATCGCAAAAGCTGAACGTCTCGCGCAAGTTTTAATTGAGAAAGAAAAGATTGTTGCTGAAGCCGAATCATTAGCTGACTCAACAAGTTGGAAAGTTACTGGCGACCGGCTAAAGGCACTTCTCGATGAATGGAAATCTGCACCTAGATTAGATAAGAAGACCGATACCGATCTTTGGAAACGCTTTTCCTCTTCTCGAAATAAGTTTGATAAGCGTCGTCGCACACACTTTGCAGCACTTGAGGAAGTCACTGCAGTGGTTTCGGAAGCAAAGAAGAAATTAGTTGCTGAAGCCGAAAGTCTTGCGACTTCAACTGATTGGGTGGCGACTGCTCGTCGCTTCAAGTCGCTGATGGATGCCTGGAAAGCCGCAGGTCGCGGCAAGATGAGCGATGACGCAAAACTCTGGTCACGTTTCAAGGCATCACAAGATGCTTTCTTCGCGGCCAAGAACGCTGATCTGGAGAAGCGCGAAGTAACGATGAGCGCTAACCTAGAAAAGCGCAACGCTTTGATTATCGAAATTGAGAAGTTGCTTCCAATTATTGACTTGGCTGAGCAGAAAAAGGCGCTTCGCGAACTACAGAATCAATGGAGCAAAATCGGCATGACTGCTCGCGATAAACGCGCCGCGCTTGATGCTCGACTAGAAGTTGTTGATGCTGCCTATAAAGAAGCCGAGGCGACTATCTGGCGTAAATCGGATCCTGCGGCAAAAGCTCGCGCAGCCGATGTGGTTCGCCAATTAGCGGAAGCGATCGAAAATTACGAGAAGGTTGCCGCCAAAGCTACTGCTGCTGGTAATACTAAGAAAGCCCAAGAAGCTACCGATTCGGCAGTTGCTCGTAAAGTTTGGTTAGCTGAAGCGGAAAAGAATTTAGCTGAGTTTAGTTAGAAACGAACTTCCTTAATTATTGAAGGTGCGATAAACATCATAAACACCTTCAATGTTTCTAACCGCGCTTAGTACTGCATCAAGATGGGTTGCATCAGCCATTTCAAAGGTAAATCTTGAGATCGCAGTGCGATCTTTAGATGTTGATACTGAAGCGCTCAAAATGTTTACGTGTTGTTCGGAAAGTGTACGAGTGACATCGGCAAGTAATCTTGATCGATCAAGCGCTTCCACTTGAATATTTACTAGAAACACGCTGGCTGCGCCGGCTAACCATTTGACTGCAACAACGCGTTCAGCTTGGTTAACTTTCAAGTCGGCTGCATTAATGCAATCACCACGGTGCACGGATACACCATTTCCCTTAGTTATAAATCCCATGATGGCATCGCCCGGAACTGGCGTGCAGCACCGAGCTAACTTGACATAAACATCGCCAATCCCAGCTACCTCAATAGAACTACTGGAGCGTCTAGCTGTTTGAACCCCAGTCGGAAAAGTGGGAACAGTTGCTTCAGGGTGTGAATCTTCCTGCCCCATTGAAGCGATTAGTTTTTCTATTATCGAAGCTGATGAAACATGCCCGTCGCCAACTGCGCTGTAAAGCGCTGAGATATCTGGATAATGAAGTTCATGAGAAAGTTCTAGCAACGCATGGCCCGCGAAAATTTTCTGAAGTGGCAGGCCGGCTTTGCGCATCTGGCGCGCAATCGACTCGCGCCCAGCTTCAATCGCTTCTTCGCGACGCTCCTTACTAAACCAAGCTTTAATCTTGGAGCGAGCCCGTGGGCTCTTTACAAAGTTCAACCAATCGCGACTTGGCGCAGCATGCTCACCCTTATTTAGTACTACTTCTACTACATCGCCATTATTAAGTTTTGATTCCAGTGGAACTAATCGACCATTTACTTTCGCGCCGGCGCAGCGATTACCAACATCAGTGTGAACTGAATAAGCGAAGTCAACGGGTGTGGATCCACCCGGAAGTGCGATGACACTCCCCTTTGGCGTAAAGACGAAAACTTCCGGAGATCCGAGGTCAAAGCGTAACGAGTCAAGAAATTCAGAAGGATCTTCAGTCTCTTTCTGCCATTCATGTAGCTGGCGCAACCAAAGCATTTCCGGTGATGACGATTTAGCCTCATCACCTTGCTTATATTTCCAGTGTGCCGCGATACCAAACTCGGCTCGCGAATGCATGTCGTAAGTGCGAATCTGAATTTCAATCGCTTTACCACTTGGCCCAATTACGGTGGTGTGAAGCGACTGATAGAGATTGAACTTAGGCATCGCGATGTAATCTTTGAAGCGGCCAGGCACCGGCGACCAACGAGCATGGATAGCGCCAAGTACCGCGTAACAATCACGGACATCTTCAACTAGAACTCGAATTCCGACTAGATCGTAAATATCATTGAAGTCACGACCACGCACCACCATTTTTTGATAGACGCTATAGAAGTGCTTCTGTCGCCCAGTCACTGTGCAATTAACCCCATCGGCCAAAAGGTCAGATTTGACTGCTGCAATTACTTCATTGGTCAGGGTGGTACGCGCCGGATTTCGCTCTGCTACTAACCGCGAAATTTCTAGGAATTTCTTAGGTTCCAGAATCTCAAAACTTAAATCCTCAAGTTCCCATTTGATCGCATTCATACCTAATCGGTGCGCCAACGGTGCGTAAATGTCTAGCGTCTCGCGAGCTTTGCGTTCGGCTGATTCGGGGGAAACGAATTTCCAAGTGCGCGCATTGTGAAGCCGATCAGCCAACTTGATTAGTAAGACACGAATATCTCGTGACATCGCTACGATCATTTTTCTTACGGTTTCGGCTTCGGCTGTTGGCCCATAAGTTAATTTGTCTAACTTGGTTACACCATCTACTAAAAGTGCAATCTCTTCGCCAAAGTCTTTCCGCAATTGCGGCAATGAATAGGTAGTGTCCTCAACTGTGTCGTGCAGCAAGGCCGCGATTACGACGGCTTCATTTAAACCAAACTCCGCTAAAATTGCCGCAACAGCAACTGGATGCGTTATGTAATCTTCGCCAGATTTACGTAGCTGGCCGGTGTGAGCTTCTTTGGCAACTAAAAACGCACGTTGCAAATTCTCTAATTTATCGCCTGGATGATGCTCTGTTAAAGCACTAACCACCGGTGCTAACAGAGTATCCATGAACGGATTCTAGTTAACAACACGGTGGTTAGTTACTTGAAGAGGTAGGTTATTACTTCTTCTTGCCTTTACGTTTTGGTTGGTTTCGCGGGCCGCGGTTTTGAATCGCATTTGTGCCTGCTTCGACTGAAACTGGTGCGGTTCCACTGCGTGCATTTACCCTTTTGGTCAAAGCAATCATTGCTGGTTCACGCTCGCGTAGACCAGAGAGAACTTGTGGGGCAATAAATAATGATGAGTAGGTACCAATCGCAAGACCGATAAATAGCGCAAGCGAGAGATCCTTCAACGTTCCGGCTCCGAGCAGTCCGGCACCGACAAAAAGAATTGAGCCCACTGGGAGCAGCGCAATAATTGACGTGTTCAATGAGCGCACAATTGTCTGGTTTACGGCCAAGTTAGTAGCTTGAGAGAATGTTGATTTTCCGGTCGTTGTAATATTTCGAGTGTTCTCGCGAACCTTATCGAAGACAATAACCGTGTCATAAAGTGAATAACCCAGAATTGTTAAGAATCCGATGACCGTTGCTGGTGTTACATCAAAACCAACTAGAGCGTAAATTCCAACCGTGATGATCACGTCGTGAATAACTGCCACGATTGATGCAATCGCCATTTTAGGTTCAAAGGCCATTGCAAGGTAAAGCATAACCGCGAGTAAAAAGGCGATCAGACCATACAAGGCTTTCTTGGTGATCTCTTTACCCCAAGAAGGTCCGATGATCTGAGTATCAATAGTTTCAACGTTGATCGCAAATTTTGCAGCTAACGCATCTTGAACCGCATTCGATTGAACATTGGTCAATGAACCTGTTTGAACACGAATTTTGTCGCTACCGACGGTCTGCACAATTACTTCAGAGGTGACGCCTGCGGATTCAACCGCCGATCGCGCTTCTTCAATTGTGGCGCCAGCTTTTGTGACTGTGTAACTAGAGCCACCTTTGAATTCAATTCCTAGGTGTAATCCCTGAAAAACAATTGTGCCGATTGAGATCGCTAACAGCAGAGCTGAAACCGCATACCAGCGTTTGCGGGAAGCGATGAAGTCAAATGAAGTCTCACCACTGTAGAGACGTGCACCTAGCGTTGTTCCGTGTGCCATTTCCTTACGCCTCCATGCCTGTGTTAGATACTTGAACGTTGTTAGTTTCTTCTATACCTGAGCTCTTCTTCGACAGGCCTGATAGTGGATGACCGCTTGCGTAGAATTTCCACTTAGAAAGAATCGCCATCATTGGTTTAGTGAATGCAAAGATCACGAGTAGATCCACTAAAGTCGTTAGACCGAGAGTGAAGGCGAATCCACGCACTCCACCTACTGCTAAGAAGTACAGCAATACTGCGGCGATGATCGAAACTGAGTCAGCCACCACAATCGTTCGTCGGGCTCTGACCCAGCCGGTTTCAACAGCGGTGCGAAGCGACTTTCCCTCACGTAATTCATCTCGAATACGTTCGAAGTAAACGATGAATGAGTCCGCCGTAATACCAATAGCGACGATAATTCCGGCAATACCTGCCAGAGTGAGCGTAAAGCCAATCCATTTACCAAGTAATAGAACTAATAGGTAGATCATTCCAGCCGCAACAGTTAGCGAACCTACTGTTACTAGGCCAAGTCCACGATAGTAAAGAACTGAGTAAAGAAGCACTAGCCCAAGACCTAAACCACCTGCGAGTAATCCGGCTGTAAGTTGATCAGCACCAAGAGTTGGTGAAACTTGTTGAACTTCGCCACGATCAAAAGCAAGTGGCAAGGATCCGTACTTGAGCACATTTGCTAAGTCTTGCGCTTCAACCTGTGTGAAGTTTCCAGTGATTTGCGCGCTTCCACCACGAATAGCTTCATTAATTCGAGGAGCCGATACAACTAACCCATCGAGCACGATTGCGACCTGGTTTTGTGGAGCAGTTAAAGAAACAACTCGGGCAGTTTGATCACCGAACGCTTTAGTACCTTCGCCATTAAACGTCAGTGATACGAACCAGTTTCCACCAGTTGTAGTGTCAACGGCTGCGGTTGCTTTAGAAACTTGGCGGCCTAAAACTTCGGCACCGGCCAGAATATATTTTGCGCCACCATCATTTGAACACGCCAGGATGACATCGGTTGCAACATCAGTTCCAGTACCTTGGCGACTTTCAGCGCTCGTGCAATCAAGAGCGGCATATCGTGCATTTAGCTCTGGGCTAATTCCAGCCGGCGGTGTAGCAGCCGCATCAGTTGCAGTGGTTGGAACTCCAGAACTTTCAGCAAGTACCTGTCGGAACCTTAGTTCTGCGGTTTGACCGACTAATTCAATGACGCGTCGACCACTTTCGCCTGGAACTGAAATAACAATCTGGCGATTAGTACCTGAACCTTGTGAAGCTACTTCACTCTCAGCAACACCAAGTGAGTTAACGCGCTGACGAATAATCGAGACAGCTTGATCAATTGCTTCGGAAGTTACTTTGCCACTCTCACCAACGCCGAGGCGTGGCTGCAAGGTAACGCTCGTGCCACCGCGGAGGTCAAGGCCTAGGCGAACAGCGGTTGCACCTTGGATGAATACCGCAGCAATTAATAGGACAAAGGCTCCGGCCAAGATCGCAAGTGTGCGAGCCGGGCGGCCGGAAGTCTTAACAGGTTTTGTAGGTGTTGACATAAGAGGTGAGTCTAGGCGTCATTTAGCGGTGTGTCGAAAAGCGAAGTAGCGCCCGCAGGCGCAACTTTGCCCAGATGCGTCCACCCTAAAGCAGTAGCCACACGACCGCGGGGGGTCCGAGCCATAAAGCCATTTCGGACCAAGAACGGTTCCGCCACAGATTCGACGGTTTCAGTTTCCTCGCCAACGGCGATAGCCAGGGTGGAAAGTCCAACCGGTCCCCCGCCAAATCTCTCAATTAATGCCATCAAAACCGATCGATCGAGTCGATCGAGGCCCGCGGCATCAACTTCATACATTTCCAGAGCGGCATTGGCGTGATCTAACGAGAGTTTGTTCGATCCTTTGACTTGCGCATAGTCGCGGACGCGGCGTAGTAAACGATTAGCAATACGGGGCGTGCCGCGCGAACGGCTAGCTATTTGTTCAATCGCTCTTGCCTCAATTGCTAATCCAAGCATTGCAGCAGATCTCGCGATCACTTGCGCTATCTCTGATTCGGCATAAAAATCTAATTGCGCCGTAAAACCAAATCGATCGCGTAATGGACTGGGCAATAAACCGGCACGAGTTGTTGCGCCAACTAACGTAAATCTGGGTAATTCTAACGGGATCGCTGTTGCACCTGGACCTTTACCAACCACGATATCTACTCGGAAATCTTCCATAGCTAAATACAGCAACTCTTCTGCCGGTCTTGGCAAGCGGTGAATTTCATCAATAAATAAAATCTCGCCTTCAACAAGTGAGGAAAGAATTGAGGCCAGATCGCCAGCATGTGTAATAGCCGGGCCGGATGAAATACGAATTGGAGTTTTCATCTCAGCTGCCAAAATTAAAGCCAAGGTAGTTTTGCCCAGACCAGGTGGCCCGCTAAGCAAAATGTGATCTGCGCTAGTGCCACGATGTTTTGCAGCAGTAAGCAAGACATCGATTTGCTGACGCACACGCTCTTGTCCAATAAATTCCTGTAAATCTTTCGGTCGCAGCGCGCCTTCAGCTGCCGATTCATCCAAGCCAGCTATTGGCGATATCAAGCGATCTTCATTTTCCATTATTTATGACCGCCACTTTGCAGGGCTTTCTTTAGCATCTCGCTTAGCTCTAAATCAGCCGGTTCAAGACCATCGGCCTGCAGTTCGTTAACAATTTTGGTGATCGCACGATCCGAGTCTTTTGGCGTAAAGCCCAGCGAAATGAGGGCATTTGTGAGTTGCTCACGCCAAGCAGGTTGATGATTTGTAATGCGGGTGCCTTCAGATAAATCTGAAAGTTTTCCTTTCAATTCCAGAATCAAACGTTGCGCACCTTTGCGACCGATGCCTGGTACTCGCTCAATAGCCGAGATGTTTTCAGTTGCAATCGCAGCAGCTAACTCGTCAGGTGAAAGCGAGCCCAGAATTGCAAGCGCAACTTTCGGCCCGATGCCACTAACGGTTTGTACTTGTTCAAAAAGGTGTTTGGACTCAGCTGTTAAAAATCCATAAAGTGTTAACGATTCTTCGCGCACTACTAAGGAAGTATGAAAAGTTACGATCGTGCCCAGACTTAAATGTGTGGCTGAATTCTGGGTTAAGTTAATCGAAAGTCCGACTCCCCCAACTTCAATGATCGCGCGATCGAGAGAGATCGATTTGATCTCGCCAGTTAACGTCGCAATCATTTCTTACTGGTCCCTAACTTTTTAAGAGCTGCAATCCGAGTCTTCTCGGCAGCAACTGCGGCTGCCACTTTACTATTTCCACCGCCACGCCAGATATGACAGATCGCTAACGCTAACGCGTCTGCGCTATCGGCTGGCTTTGGCGCTTCGTCTAATTTGAGAATACTTAGCACCATTTTCGCCACCTGTGCTTTGTTTGCTCGTCCCGAACCAGTTACTGCTGCTTTGACCTCACTTGGTGTGTGCATTACAACCTTGATTTCATTTCGAGCGGCTAACAAAAGTGCGATTCCGGCTGCTTGAGCGGTGCCCATTACGGTACGTAAATTATGTTGTGAGAAGACTCTCTCAATCGCAATTACATCGGGCTTGAATTCCGTAATCCAGAGTTGAATTTCTCGCTCCAACTGCAACAGCCGAATCTCGGTTGGATCTTGCGATGAAGTAAGGATTACTCCGATTGACACCATCTGCAAAGGAGCGCCAATTGATCCCTCGACCACGCCAATTCCACAACGGGTTAAGCCTGGATCAATCCCTAGAACCTTCACCCGCTCAGCCTAGATACTGGCTAACCCTTGTTAAGTCAGGCTCGCCATTACCTCATCAGATACATCAAAGTTGCTAAACACATTCTGAACATCATCTAGTTCTTCAATCGCATCGATTAACTCAAACACTTTAGTCGCACCTTCGGCATCTAACGGAATAGTCATCGAAGGCAGAAAGGATGAATCAGCTGACTCATAGTCGATCCCAGCGCTTTGAAGTGCGGTGCGCACAACTACTAGATCACTCGCTTCGCAAACTACTTCAAAAGACTCACCTAAGTCATTAACTTCCTCGGCACCAACATCGAGTACGGCTTCTAGAATTGAATCTTCGGTCAGTTCACCTATCTTCTTTACAATGATTACGCCTTTGCGATTGAATAAATACGAAACTGAACCCGGATCAGCCATGCTTCCACCATTTCGGGTTACTGCGACGCGTACTTCAGATGCAGCACGATTTCGGTTATCAGATAAACATTCAATCATTATTGCAACACCATTTGGGCCATAGCCCTCATACATAATGGTCTGCCAATCAGCACCGCCCGATTCCAAACCCGCTCCACGCTTTACTGCCCGCTCAATATTGTCAGCCGGCATTGAGTTCTTTTTAGCTTTAGCAATTGCATCAAATAGCGTTGGGTTTCCATCGATATCTGGGCCACCATTGCGAGATGCAACTTCAATTGCTTTGATCAACTTAGCAAAGTTCTTGGCACGACGACTATCGATGATTGCCTTCTTATGCTTCGTCGTTGCCCACTTGGAATGGCCGGACATGTTCTACCCCCTAGAAGTTTCACCGAAACTACCGATGAAAGTTATTGCACTACTTTACCGCAGCCTTTTCCAAAGCCGGTCGAGCTATCGATTCGATAAAGAAGCGATGAATTCGATTATCCCCCGTTAATTCAGGATGAAAACTGGTAGCTAACAGAGCGCCTTGGCGCACTGCAACCGCATGTTCAAATTTGGCCAAAACTTCGACATCATTACCGACGGATTCAACCCAAGGAGCACGAATGAAAACTGCTCGAACTGGCGGATGAGTGATTCCGGCAAATTCTAAATCTGTCTCAAATGAATCGACTTGACGACCAAATGCGTTTCTGCGCACCGTAATATCTAGGCCACCAAAAGTTTCTTGTCCAACTACGGCATCTAAGACGCGATCAGCCAGCAAAATCATTCCTGCACAAGACCCGTAAGTGGGCATTCCAGCTTTAATCCGTACTTTAAGTGGCTCGAAGAGATCAAAGCTCCGAGCCAAGTTAGCGATTGCAGTCGATTCACCGCCCGGAAGGATAAGTGCATCGACTGTTTCTAATTCGCTAGGACGACGAACAGTGATGGCGCTTACGCCGCATTCTTCAAGTGCCAATAAGTGTTCTCGAAAATCGCCTTGCAGCGCTAGAACACCAACTCGCATAATTAGATCCTTGAATTACCAGCCGCGTTCAGCGAGGCGGTGCGCAACTGGCAAATCGGCGACGTTTATGCCAACCATTGCTTCACCCAAGCCACGCGAGACGTCAGCTAAAACTTTTGGATCATCATGAAAAGTTGTGGCTTTAACACACGCAGCAGCGCGCAACGCTGGATCTCCAGATTTGAAAATACCAGATCCGATGAACACACCATCGGCGCCCATCTGCATCATTAGCGCAGCATCAGCAGGGGTAGCAATACCGCCTGCTGTGAAGAGAACTACAGGCAACTTGCCAGTTTCAGCAACTTCCTTAACTAAGTCATACGGTGCCTGCATATTTTTTGCAGCGACATAAAGTTCATCTTCACGCAGACTAGATAAGCGACGGATCTCGCCACCGATTGATCGCATATGAGTCATCGCATTTGATACATCGCCTGTGCCAGCTTCGCCTTTCGAGCGAATCATGGCGGCACCTTCATTGATACGACGAAGTGCTTCGCCTAAGTTGGTAGCTCCACAAACAAAGGGAACTGTGAAGTTCCACTTATCAATATGGTTTTCCATATCCGAAGGAGTTAAAACTTCGGACTCATCAATGTAGTCAACACCTAAGCTCTGCAAGATTTGTGCCTCGACGAAATGACCAATGCGCGCTTTTGCCATAACTGGAATTGAAACCGCAGCCTTAATTTTTTCGATCATGTCAGGGTCAGACATCCGAGCTACGCCACCTTGTGCACGTATATCTGCAGGCACGCGCTCAAGCGCCATAACTGCTACCGCACCAGAATCTTCAGCAATCTTGGCTTGCTCAACGTTAACAACGTCCATGATCACGCCGCCCTTAAGCATCTCGGCCATGCCGCGCTTGACTCGTGCTGTTCCTACATTCTGGCTCATGCAGATGCTCCTAGTTTTAAGTTTATTCGAAAGCCTTACCAATGTAGTCGGGCCCAACTGTTTGCCACCGGCTGCGAAATTTGCAACGCCGCCATTACTTAATAACCAACGTTTTTCGGTCTTTGACCAAGTTGCTTCATATTTTGAAGCCGGCCAACGAAGTGAAACTGAATCGATTGCTACGCCACCTGCCGGTGCATCACCAAAACTCCAGCCGACTGATTTTGAATTAGAAATTTCGCGTTGATCCCTCTTGGCTTTTTCAAGAAGTAAATCGGCCCGTAACACCATGTCATATGGGGCCGACCGATTGGGATCTCGCGTATAAATAGTAGGAGACTGACGTTGAGCTCCGTAATCCCAAAGATTTGAATTAGCTATAACTGACAGCAATGCAGCTTGTGCACCACTATATGCAAAGACAACTTTGCCGTATTGCGAGAGAATATCTATATCCGAAATTCGAGCACTTCGAACTGGTCCAATATTTTGTGGAATCACTGAAGAAAAAATTGCCGCTAGACGAGTGAGCCCACCTTCGACCTGTTCAATGTAAACCACGTCAGCATCCTCTAACCCGATCTGAGGGCGAGCAGATGAAGTGTCATCTATTTTTACCACAAGAGTTGGCCCGTTAATCCCGGACCGTCCGCTCAATGAATTGTAAGATTTTTCTTTCCCTGCAGATGAACTTTGATCAGTTACACAACTTGAAAGCGAAAGTGCGCAAATGATGGAGGCAACTACAATTTTAAATCGCATCGGCTTCAAACTCATACGTAACGGGTAGCGGCGCTTTTCCAGCTAAGCGGAATAATCGAAAAACTAACTTCCGACGAATCAATTGGGTACGAGTTACCGCCTCAACGTGAATCGCAATCGCGATTTTTATTTTGTCTGTTAATTCCTCGAGTTCCTGCAACAGAGCTTGATCCGACTTAGCGACGATGCTTTCACGCTCTGCCAACATCATTCCTAGTGCGCCAGATAAAACACTCTCGGCGCTAGATCGGTCTTCTACATCTGCGCTACGGGCCTGATAAGCACTGGCGGTCAAGAGAAGAGAAGTCGCGGGATCTGTAATTGCACTGCGGGCAACTTCAAGAGCTATCGCCGCCCGCTTCTGGAGTAATGAATCAAGCGTCGCCCAACTTGTTTCAACCCGATGATGTAAACGATCTAATCGGCCGGCCGAAAAACTTAGATACCAGAATGTCAGAATTGCTAGTCCAGCTAAGAGCAAGATGTTTTTCATGGCTAATCCCGTCCTAAGAATCTAGACCACGGGCGATTATCTGAAGTAAGCGAGACTTTCTGCCCCTTCACCATGGCAAGTTCGTAAACTTCAAAAATTTCTTCACCCACTTGGCTCCAGTCGTATCTTTGTGCATGAACTGCCCCTGCTCGCGCTAACTCCATTCGCTTGGAGTCATCGCGCAGTAAATCAATAATCACTTTTGCTAAATTTTCCGAATTTTCAGTTTCAAATAGCGCACCAAATTGCCCATTACCTAAGACATCGGCGAATGCTGGGATATCACTTGCAACGACCGCGGCGCCACCGGCCATAGCCTCAGCTAAAATTATTCCGAAAGATTCACCGCCAGTATTCGGCGCAATGTAGAGCGAAACACTTGCTAGGAAATTGGCTTTATCTATTTCACTGATCTTGCCTAAGAATTCAACTCGATTGCGAAGTTGCGGATCCACTTTCTCCAAAACTTCCTGGCTATCTCCAGGTCCGGCGATTAGAACCCGGATATCTGGAATGAAGCGCGAAACAATCGGCAGCGCATCTAGTAACACCGGCAATCCTTTTCTATCTTCTTCAAACCTGCCGAGAAACCCGATCGTGTTTCCTTGCCACTCAATGCGAGAGACACCATTACGATAATTATCGGCATAAATTCCATTTGGAATGACGATTGCATTAGTCTCTAGGTGCGCTGTTAACGTTAAACGAGCTGATTCGCTCACTGCGATACGTGCTGAAAGCTTTTCAATCACGGGCTCGAGAATTGGTCCGATTGCCACGATTGCCTTTTGATACTTTGCTGCTGCGTGGAAGGTTCCAACCATCGCGCCTTCGCCAGCCCAACAGGCAAGGAGTGATAGTGAAGGAATCGCTGGCTCATGCAAGTGGAGCAAATCAAAGTCACCATCATTTATCCAGTTACGGACTCGACTATTTGCACCAACGCCAAACAAGACTCTGGCAACTGCGCCGTTATACGGAATCGAAACTGCGCGACCAGCGCTAACAACATAGTCAGGTAAATCTTCGCTTTCAGTTGCCGGTGCCAAAACTTCAACATGATGCCCGTTATTAATCAGGAACTCAGCCAGATCACGAATATGGTTTTGCACTCCACCCGGAACATCCCAACTGTAGGGACAAACAAGTCCAATTCTTAATTTACGATTAATCATGACCGCTCCACAAAGTCGCCATCA
>RFRA01000200.1 GCA_009924725.1 Actinomycetota bacterium | reverse complement strand
ATTACTAATGCTGAAAAGAAGATTTCTTCAGGTTTAGCTGGATTACTAATTGCTACGGTCCCTATTTGGGCAACCATCTTTGCTTCATTAAATGGTGATAAGACGGTCTGGCATAGCAAGCGACTCGTTGGGATTACCGTTGGCTTCGTGGGCTTAGTTGGTCTGGTCGGATATGAGAGTATTTTTGGAAGTTCGGATCCAATTTCAATTGGCATGATGTTATTAGCTGCGATTAGTTATTCGTATGCAGTCAATATGATCTCGCAAAAATTACCTGATGTTTCTGGAATAGCTATCAACGGTTTAGCCATGGTCTTTACCTCTATCGCTTATGCCCCTTTAATGATTGTGCAATTTCCTGAAGCCGGCACCATCTCTAAGGAATCTGCAGCATCACTCTTAGCCCTCGGTGTATTTTGCACAGCGCTATCCTTTATCTCATTCTTCATTGTGTTAAAGGAAATTGGGCCAGCCAGGGCTTCAATCGGAACTTACGTGAATACCGCAGTTGCTGTGGTCTTAGGCGTACTTATTCTTTCTGAACCACTAACTCTCGGAATCATTATCGGCTTGCCGTTAGTAATGATCGGCTCGTTTTTAGCTAGCCGTAAGCCCTCGATAACTGCTTAGTTAAATTACTTCGAAATTGGAATTACGATTTCGTTGTATTGCAAGAAACCTGGCTTAAATGGCGGGTCAAACCGACTAATCCTTGTTTCAGCAGAAAGATTTACTTTCTCTCTTATAGCTGCAGCGCGAAGCTTAGCTTCAGCCTTCTTGGAAAGTTCGGCTGAGGCTCTACCTCGAAATGAATATGCGACGCAGATTTCTGAAACCAGGTCTCGGAGAATTACTTTTGAATCATTTGGCTTCGGCATATTCTTGAAGCTACTTCCGGCCGGCATCACAAATGAGACATACCAAGAATCGGAGTCATCTGGGGTTTGTGCCGCAATTACTGGGGCGGTCATTGAGATTTTTTCGGAAGCCTTATTCCCAGCAGATATGTAACCAAATAGTGGAGAAAACGCCCTACTTGTTGCACTCGAATAATCGCCAGATACCTTTACTTCAGCAATAACGCAGGGTTCATACTCGCGAATTTCAAAATCATGAAAAGTTTCGAGAACTCGAAATTCTTGGCGCTTTGTCATGTCTAAAGAGTACTCAAATCAGACGACTTCTAGTTTTCGGAAAAGCCTAATTTATCGAGCATCTTTGAATCGCGCTGCCATTCTTTTGAAACCTTGATATGTAGACCAAGGAAGATGCGAGCCTCTAGTTCGCGCTCAATATCAGCTCGAGCACGCATGCCAATATCTTTTAATTGTGAGCCTTGATGGCCGAGCAAGATGGCACGTTGTGAATCGCGTTCGACGTGAATTGTCGCGTGGATATCAAAAAATGGCCGGCTGCCGGTTTTTTCGCGCTCTGACATTTCATCAATAGTTACCACGATTGAGTGCGGAAGTTCTTGACGGGCATCACGAAGAGCTGCCTCGCGAATCAACTCGCAGATCAACTGTTCTACGCTTTGATCGCTGCGCATGTTGGTTGGATAAAACTCTGGACCAGGCTTTAGCTGTTGGCCGATTAACTTCTTTAATAAATCAATTTGCTCGTGAGTTGCAGCTGATACCGGCACGATTTCATCCCAAGTAAATCCTTTAGCCATCGCCATGATGCTGGCTAAACGAGTAGCCAGGTTGGCTTTGCTAATTAAATCTGTCTTGGTAACCAGGGCAATCTTTTTGCTGCGTGGGTGCTTCGCAATTTCATCAACAATGTATTGATCGCCAGCACCTGATTCTTCATCGGCTGGCAAGCAGATCATGATTACATCGACTGAATCTAAGCTCTCTTCAACTACGGCATTTAAGTGCTTGCCCAGCAACGTCTTCGGCTTATGTACGCCGGGGGTATCAACCAAGATGGCTTGAAAATCTGGCTCATTTACGATGCC
>RFRA01000199.1 GCA_009924725.1 Actinomycetota bacterium | reverse complement strand
AAAGTTACTTTGCCGCTCTCGATGCCTGGCGTAGTTGCGGGCACGTTGCTCACCTTTATCCCAGCAGCTGGTGACTATGTGAATGCTGCGATCTTGGGTAGTCCAAATACCAAGATGATCGGCAATGTAATTGAATCTCGTTACTTCAAGATCGTGGATTACCCAACCGCGGCAGCACTCTCATTTACTTTGATGGCGGTTATTTTGATTCTGGTGACTGTCTATGTTCGCAAAGCCGGAACCGAGGAGCTGGTATGAGCAACAAGATTAAAGATGCCACCATTCCTCAGATTCCACTTGGTGCCCGTGTCTCGCGCTGGATTGGCCGTAACTTAATTCGCATCTATGCGGTGTTTGCTTTCACCTATCTCTTTATTCCAGTGGCCTACACTTTTGCTTTCTCATTTAATGATTCAGGTAAAAGTAATTTGATTTGGAAAGGTTTCACCTGGGGCAATTGGCAGAATCCTTGCGGCGCTCCTGAAGTTTGTACTGCTTTGGCCAACTCAATCAAGATTGGTTTCTTAGCAACTACCTTCTCAACAATTCTGGGCACCATGATTGCTTTTGCACTGGGTCGGTATAGCTTTAAAGGTCGCTCAACTTCGAACTTGTTAATCTTCTTGCCAATGGCAACTCCCGAAATTGTTTTGGGCGCATCACTGCTCTCGCTCTTTCTAGTGTTTAAAATTAATCCGGGTTTCTGGCCAACCGTGATTGCTCACGTTATGTTCTGTATTTCATTTGTGGTGGTTACCGTAAAAGCTCGAATTGCCAGTCTGGATCCGCGCCTTGAACAAGCCGCGATGGATCTTTACGCCAACGAACGCGAAACTTTCCGTCGCGTAACTCTGCCATTGGTGGCCCCTGGAATTGCCGCCGCTGCTTTATTGGCATTTAGTTTGTCCTTTGATGATTTCATTATCACGAACTTTAATTCGGGTACCGTAAATACCTTCCCGAAGTTCATTTACACCTCAGCAGCGCGTGGTATTCCAGCGCAAGCCAACGTGATTGGTTCGGCGATGTTTTTCCTAGCTTTAGCAATCGTGATAACTGGGCAGATTGTGGGTCGTAAGCGTAAAGTGAGCGCATGACCAATCACGGCAATTTGTACGGCCCCAGCTTTACCTTCTTAGGCATTCCGGCCTGTGATCTTGAGGTGCCCTCGAGTTATGCCGATGCCGATGTAATTATCTTGGGCGCTCCAATTGATTCTGGAACTTCTCATCGTTCGGGCGCAAAATTTGGTCCGCAAGCAATTCGTGGTGGCGATTATTTACCGCACGATGGGGAACGTCCACATTTAGCTTTGCGTACTGATGGTTTAAAAGATCTAAAAGTTTATGACGCTGGCGACTTGCTTATGCCCGGCGGTGATCTAGTTGCCTCCCTTGAAGTCTTAGCGAACGCAACCGAGCAAATTTCGCGCGCGGGCATTATTCCGGTAATTCTTGGCGGCGATCATTCCATCGCATCTGCCGATGTTGCCGGTATTGCTAAACATCGCGGGCTTGGCAAAATTTCAATGATTCACTTTGACGCACATGCCGATACCGGCGCAGATCAAATGGGTGCTCTCGTTGGTCACGGCACACCAATGCGCAGATTAATCGATAACGGTTTTGTGCGAGGCGATCGTTTCTTGCAACTTGGTTTGCGTGGCTACTGGCCAGATAACGAAACGCTAAATTGGATGCGCGATCAAGGTATGCGCAGTTACGAAATGACTGAGATCCATCATCGCGGCCTAGGCCCGGTACTTGATGAATCTTTTGCAACGCTAACTAATCAATGCGATGGCGTTTTCTTATCCGTAGATATCGATGTAGTTGATCCCGGAATGGCGCCAGGCACTGGTACCCCAGAACCTGGTGGCATGACTAGCCGTGAACTGCTCGAAGCAGTGCGACGTATTTGTTTAGAACTACCAGTCGTTGGCATCGATGTGGTCGAAGTTGCACCAGCTTTTGATAGCGC
>RFRA01000198.1 GCA_009924725.1 Actinomycetota bacterium | reverse complement strand
CACTTTAGTTTGGATCGGCGAGCGATCATATGCAATCTATTTATGGCATTGGATTGTTTTTCAATTAACTCGGCCTAGCGTTGATTTAGCTGGTCAAGAATGGGCGCTCTACACCGTGCGTTTTCTTATCGTTTTAGCGCTAGCTGACATTTCATTACGGTTAGTTGAATTGCCAGTTCGCAGTGGCGCCGTTGAATCTTGGTTCCGCGGAATGAAGTATCGAACTAAGAAAGTTCGCATTAGACAGAAGATTTCAGTCGCCGTAGGCACGATCGTTCTTCTAGTTGCAACTACAGCAATAAGTGCAAATGCAATTTCGGTTGCCGACCAAGAATCTCTTGCAATTGAAAAAGAATTGACTCAAGAACTCAAGCCTTCATTACAGAAGCCCCCAGTGATCTCAAATGTGGGACAACCCGATCTCTGGGTAACTGGTGATTCGGTAATTTTAGGTATTCGTTACGAACTTGGTGATTTACGAAGTATTAGTTTGATAAATGCTCGCGTCGGTCGACAAGCTCCCGAGTTATTAGAAGTAGTAAAGCATGACAAGTTATCTGTTGGTAATGCACCAATCATTTTTAACTTAGGAAATAACAACGCTCTGACTCGCACCCAAGTGGCTGATATTTTTGCTGAGGTGGCTAATCAAAGTCAGATCATTGTCGTGAACACTGCGGTGCCGCGTCCATGGCGCGATGCAAACAATGCGTTAATTGCTGAATTTGCCGCTACTAATCCGCGTGTGAGTATGGTTGATTGGGCCACTATCTCGCGTAACCACCCAGAGTATTTCGCACCCGATGGTGTGCACTTAAGAGTGGCTGGCATCAAAGTTTATGTAGCAGCTATTCTCGAAGCGCTAGATAGTTAATCAAGTTGGTCGCGCTGAAATTGAAATAAAAAAGACCCCGAGTTGCTACTCGAGGTCTTTCTTATTAATTCGTTGGTGCTTATAAAAGTTTACTTGTATTGACCAGGCAATCCGAAAATCTTTGCTGGCGCAACTTGACCATCTGAGTAAACGCTAGAAACTCGGAACTGAGTCCAGCCACCTTCACTCTTAGTCATTTCTAAAGTTGTTTGATCAGCTGGGACTGTGGCAACGCTCTGCCAAGCTTTTCCATCTGGGGCAATTTCAACTAGGTAACCAGTTAAACCATCGGTTGCAGCTGGGGCAAACCAACGTAACTTGATTCCATTGGCTGTGCCAAGGGCTACAAACTTTGCTGGTGCTTCAATCTCAGCAACTGCGGCTCCGCTTGATGCTGATTGCGTTGGTGTTGCTGAAGCTTCAGTTGTTGCACTTGGTTCAGCAGACGCGCTTGCTGTTGGCATTGGTGCTGCATCATCTTCTTTTGAAGAAGATTGTGACCAAACAACAAAAGCTAATAGTGCAATTCCAACAATTACGGCCAATACAACGCGATTAGATGCGCCTTGTTGTGGTTTAGCAGTAGGTGCTGGTGTAGCAGGACGAACAGGAGCAACTGGAGCAACTGGAGCAACTGGGGCTGCAGCACGAGGTGCAGATGAAGTTACTGGAACTGCTGGAACTCTTACGGTTGCAGAAGAAGATCTTTTGGCAGCCGACTTTTTAGCTACGCGCTTTTTAGGTGCTGCTTTCTTGGCAACCGCTTTTTTCGCAACACGTTTCTTTGCAACTGCTTTCTTAGCAACTTTCTTGGCTGGCTTCTTAGCAGCAGCTTTCTTAATAGTTTTTTTAGCTGCAGGCTTCTTAGCAGCGGTCTTCTTTTTGGCTACAGCTTTTTTAGCAGCTGGCTTCTTAGCTGCAGCTTTTTTAGCTGGTGCCTTCTTTGTTGCTTTCTTCTTTACAGCCACGTTAACTCCTTGGGTAGCGGTACGCGCGCAAGTAACGCACTCGGATAGGCCAAGGTTACCGCAGCGATTAGAGCATTTCTAAGACAAACGGGGCTATTGCTCGCAGCGATTTTCCGCGATGGCTGATGGCATCTTTCTCGGAAGCGCTCATTTGTGCGCTGGAGATAGTC
>RFRA01000197.1 GCA_009924725.1 Actinomycetota bacterium | reverse complement strand
CGGTAGCAATTTACTGATAGGTTTATATCCCATGAGCGATCATGTGACTAAACACTTATTTGTAACTGGCGGAGTCGCCTCCTCACTTGGCAAAGGACTAACCGCTTCATCACTCGGTCGACTATTAGTCTCTCGTGGCCTACGCGTCACAATGCAAAAACTGGACCCATATCTAAACGTTGACCCAGGAACCATGAACCCATTTCAACATGGCGAGGTTTTTGTGACAGATGATGGCGCCGAGACCGATTTAGATATCGGGCACTATGAACGTTTTCTCGACACTAATCTGCACGGATCAGCAAATGTGACAACCGGTCAAGTTTATTCGCGGGTAATTGCGTGCGAACGGCGCGGTGAATATTTAGGTGAGACCGTACAAGTGATTCCACATATCACCAATGAGATTAAAGAACGCATTCGTGCGATGGCGGCACCAGATATCGATGTAGTGATTACCGAAATCGGTGGCACAGTTGGCGATATTGAGTCACAGCCATTCTTAGAAGCTGCGCGGCAGATTCGTCAAGAAGTTGGTCGCGATAATGTTTTCTATTTACATGTTTCGCTAGTCCCATATATTGGCCCATCTGGTGAATTGAAAACCAAACCGACTCAACACAGTGTTGCTGCTCTTCGTTCAATTGGTATTGCACCCGATGCAATCGTGCTTCGCTCGGATCGCCCGATTCCAGATGGCGTCAAGCGCAAGATTTCATTGATGTGCGACGTTGATGCCGAAGCGGTGGTTGCCGCAGTGGATGCACCATCGATCTATGACATTCCAAAGGTATTGCATGCTGAAGGCCTTGATTCATACGTTGTTTCACGTCTTGGTCTTAAGTGCCACGATGTTGAGTGGGGTGTCTGGGATGCTCTTCTTGAGAAGGTGCATAATCCAAAGCACCAAATTACCGTTGGCCTAGTTGGTAAATATGTTGATCTGCCGGACGCCTATCTCTCAGTGAGTGAAGCGTTGCGTGCGGGTGGTTTCGCAAACGATGCCAAAGTTAATCTGAAATGGATTGCCAGCGATGAATGCGAAAGCGATGCAGGGGCACGAGCAATGCTCAGTGATGTTGATGCGATCTGCGTTCCGGGCGGATTTGGAATTCGCGGTATTGAAGGCAAACTAGGTGCACTTAAATTTGCTCGCGAAAATAAGATTCCAACTTTAGGTTTATGTCTAGGTTTGCAGTGCATGGTTATCGAAGCAGCACGTAATCTAGGTGGAATTCCTGATGCTAATAGCGCCGAGTTTGATCCAGAATCTGGCACACATGTAATCGCAACTATGGCTAGTCAGAAAAATATTGTCGACGGCGAAGGTGATATGGGCGGAACAATGCGTCTTGGTTTGTATCAAGCGGAGTTAACACCTGGGTCGATAGTCGCAACAGTTTACGGAGCAACTTCAATTTCAGAGCGTCATCGCCACCGTTATGAAGTAAATAACAAGTACCGTGATCAAATTTCGAGTGCTGGCCTGGTTTTCTCAGGAATCTACGAGCAAGAGAACCTCGTGGAGTTTGTTGAATTGCCTAAAGAGGTACATCCTTATTACGTGGGAACGCAGGCACATCCAGAACTTCGCTCACGTCCTACCAAAGCTCATCCGCTATTCACCGGCTTGGTGGCAGCGGCAATTGCTGGAAAGAAATAGTTTCCAATTAAGGATTAGCCATGCAGGTTGGCGTACCTAAAGAGATAAAAGTCCACGAGTCACGAGTCGCAATTACACCGGATGGAGTTAGCGAGCTAGTTCGCGCAGGGCATGAAGTATTTATTGAAGCCGGCGCTGGCTTAGGTTCAGCAATCACTGATGCTGATTTCCTCGCTCATGGCGCGAAAATTTTGGCAACTGCCGATGAAGTGTGGAACACGGCGGAATTGATCTTGAAAGTAAAAGAACCAATTGAATTTGAATATGCGCGAATTAAACCTCGCCACACACTCTTTACTTACTTGCACTTAGCTGCTTCAAAGCCTTGTACCGATGCACTGATCGCTAGCGGTTGTGCTGCCATTGCCTATGAAACA
>RFRA01000196.1 GCA_009924725.1 Actinomycetota bacterium | reverse complement strand
GACACCGCTCTAGCTACTGGCAAGGCAGCAGCGCTAAAGAAATATGGTGGCGCTGAAATAGATGCACCAAACGCCGCACTTAAATTAATCGCCGCGGCTCGAACTAATTCACTTGGTGAAGGTTTTGACGCTGAAGATCAAGCACTCGCTGATCTAACTATGGATGATCCGCTTCGTGCCTCGCTTTATGCTTTCAATTTGATTCAAAAGAAGCGCAAGAAAGTTGAAGGCGCTCCAAAGCCAGCTCTTGGTCGCAAAGTCGCTCGCGTCGGTGTGGTTGGCGCTGGCTTAATGGCATCGCAATTAGCGTTGCTATTACTACGTAATCTGAAAACCCCAATCGTGATGACTGATATTGATCAAGAACGCGCTGATAAAGGTGTGGCCTGGGTTCGTGCTGAACTAGCCAAGCTCGTGGAAAAGAAGCGCATGAGCGAAGAAGCAGCTCGTCGTTTAAGTCTCTTAATTAGTGGTTCGGCAGATCAGCAAGTATTTGCCGGCTGTGACTTTGTAATCGAAGCAATCTTTGAAGAACTTGCGCTAAAGCAAGATCTATTTAAGAAGCTCGAGAACATCGTTTCTCCAGAATGTGTAATCGCCACAAATACTTCATCGCTCTCAGTTGAAGCAATGTCTGAAGGAATGAAGAATCCAGAGCGAGTAATCGGCTTCCATTTCTTTAATCCAGTTGCGATCATGCCGCTCCTGGAAGTTGCTCGTACCTCAAAGACTGATGATGCAACAACTGCAACTGCGGTGAACATTGGTAAAGAACTTAAAAAGACCATGGTGATTACCAAAGATGCACCTGGCTTTGTGGTTAATCGTTTACTCACTCGCTTTATGGGCGAAATTACTGATGCGATGGATGAAGGAACGCCTGCCGAAATTGCCGACAGCGCACTTCGTAGCGTTGGTTTCCCAATGTCGCCGTTTGAATTAGTTGGCTTAGTTGGTCCAGGTGTTGCATTGCATGTGGCCGAAACATTGAATAAAAATCTTGGTCCTCGCTATCGCGTCTCTCCTACGATGCAGCGGCTAGTAAAAGAAGGCGTTCGTACTTTCTACCTCAAAGATGAGATTGGCAAGTTGGTTCCTAATCCAGCTGCAGTTGCTCTTATGGAAAAGGGCGATAAGCCATCAACTGGCGAAGAAGTTCGTATGCGCGCTTTGAAGGCCCTCGCTGAAGAAGCTCGCATGATGCTAGATGAAGGTGTGGTTAGCACTGCAGCTGAGATTGATATCTGCATGCTGCTTGGTGCCGGTTGGCCCATGATGCTTGGTGGAATCTTGCCTTACCTAGATCGCGAAGGTATTAGCGAAGCCGTCTCGGGTCAACGTTTTCATCCAAAGGGTGTTGCATCTCTGGCTTAGCTACTTCTGACATTGGTGAAAGGAAGCCATCCTTCAAAGATGCGCTCCACTCGACAATGCTTAGTGAGATTTGCTGAGCAGTGATACCTAGCTCACTCAAAATTTGTGCTCGCTTAGCATGTTCTAAAAATGTTAGGGGCACACCAATTGAATGAATTGGTACTTGTAGCCCTGCATCACGGAACATTTCGCTAATCGTGCTGGCGATTCCACCATGGCGAATTCCATCTTCTAGCACCACCACACTCTTATAACGCGTTGCCATAGTTACTAATGATTGTGGTAGCGGCTTAATCCAACGCGGATCAATAACGGTTACACCGACACCTTCACGGTAAGCCTGCGATGCAGCTTCGACTGCCATTGCAGCCATTGCGCCAACACTAACTAAAAGCACATCCGCGCTCTCGCCGCGATATAAAACATCGATGCCATCGCGACGTTCAAAAGCTGGAATATCGGCGATTACTTCGCCCTTTGGATAGCGCAACATTGAAGGCGCATCAGTAATTTGAATTGATTCAGCTAAAACTTCGCGTAAGCGGGCACCATCGCGAGGGGCTGCAACATGCATAGTTGGAATAATTCCGGTTAGCGCTAGATCCCAAATACCATTATGTGACGCACCATCATCGCCAGTTATGCCAGCGCGGTCTAATACAAAAGTCACGCCCGCTTTATGCAGCGCGACATCTAACAGA
>RFRA01000195.1 GCA_009924725.1 Actinomycetota bacterium | reverse complement strand
ACGTGGCTTCATCTGTTTTGGCGTTAAGTTTGTGATGTCTTCGCCATTAAATTCGATGGTGCCCGAAGTTGGTTCGTAGAGTTTCAAAACGGTGCGACCAACAGTTGTCTTGCCGCAACCTGACTCGCCAACTAAACCAATGGTTTGGCCGGGGAAGATTTCGAGGTCAACGCCATCGACTGCTTTAACAACGCCTTTGCCTTTGCTAAATACGCCGCCGGTGGTAACTGGGAAATGCTTCTTTAGCCCTTCAATTTTTAATACTGGCTGAGTCATTTTTACTTTCCTCCCCGAGCTGCAACAAGTTGCTTTTCAGTTAAGTGGCAGCGAGAGAAATGTGCGTTCTCTTTTGTATCCAATGATGGGGCAACAGTTGCGCAAAGATTGTCAGCCACTTGATCGGCAAAAGTACAACGCTTACGGAATGAGCAACCTTGCGGCAAATTAATTAGTGATGGTGGCTGACCTGGAATTGCGATCAGGCGCTTTCCTTCGAGTTGATCGACTCGCGGAATCGAATTCAAAAGTCCGATTGTGTAAGGATGATCAGGCTTGTAATAAATGCTATCGGCTACGCCTTGTTCAACGATCTTGCCGGCATACATAACATTTACTCGATCTGCTACTTCGGCGACCACACCCAAATCGTGGGTAATCAAAATAACGGCCATGTTGAATTCTTTCTGCATATCCTTTAGCAGCTGCAGGATCTGAGATTGCACAGTCACATCGAGCGCCGTAGTAGGTTCATCTGCAATCAAGAGCGATGGGTTATTAATCAAAGCCATCGCGATCATTACACGTTGACGCATACCGCCAGAGAATTGGTGCGGAAACTCTTTAACGCGCTTTGAAGCATCAGGGATACCAACTAACTCAAGCATTTCCGTAGCGCGCTTAAAGCCAGCTTTCTTGTCACCCTTGTTATAAAGGCGCCAAGCTTCAGAAAGTTGATCGCCAATTGAGTAATAAGGATGCAGCGCTGACATAGGATCTTGGAAGATCATCGACATTGATTTACCGCGTAATTGGCGCACTTGATCTTCAGGTGCGCTAATTACATCAATTGGGCCAGACTCAAGATTCAAAACAGCTGAACCATCGATGTTGGTGGATTTGCGATTATGTAGACCCATGATTGCAAGTGAGGTCACAGATTTACCTGAACCTGATTCACCTACAACAGCTAAAGTCTCACCACGATCAACACTAAATGAAATGTCATTGGATGCTTGCACCAGTCCGTCTTCAGTTGGAAAACTGACGGTAAGGTTTTTAACTTCTAGGAAGGCGCTCATGCGACACGCACCCGTGGGTCGATGTAGGCATACAAGATATCTACCAACAAATTCATAACCACTAAGAAAGTCGCCGCTAACATCGTGGTCGCAACAATAACCGGCAAGTCATAATCATTTAAAACTGCGCGAATTGATAAGCGACCAAGGCCAGGTAAATTGAAAATGCCTTCAGTGATAATCGCGCCACCTAGTAGGCCGGCAAAATCAAGACCAGCCAAAGTAACGATCGGAGCTAGTGCTGCACGAAGTGTGTGTTTGCGCAGAATAACTTTCTCACTCAAACCTTTTGCTCGCGCAGTACGAATGTAATCTTCACTGGAAGTTTCGATCACATTCGAGCGAGTAAAACGAGTGTAGGTAGCGGCATATGCCAAGGCCAAAGTAATCCATGGGAAAATGAAGGTGTTAATCCAGCCAAGCGGATTCTCAAATGGGTTCACCCACTTACCTAAATCAATTGGGTTCACAAATCCGAACTTAAGTGCCACAAAGAGCAGAATTAAAATACCCGAGATAAATGTTGGAAGAGAAGTTCCGACTAGAACGAATACGTTACTTGCTCGATCGGGCCATCGATTCTTAAACCTGGCCGCCACAATTCCGAGGGAAACACCGACAAATAGCCAGAGTAGGAAGGCGCCAATAGCCAAAGATAAGGTGACCGGGAAGGCAGATTTTAATAAGTCAGTAACGCACTCGTGGCGGTTAAATGAATAACCAAATGCGGGGGCTGGGCAAGTAAATTGCGCTTGACCTTCGCCATAAGTGCGGCCAACAAATAAACCTTTGACCCAA
>RFRA01000194.1 GCA_009924725.1 Actinomycetota bacterium | reverse complement strand
CAGCTGTACCTTTTTTATAGATACCTATTAATTGGCGAACCCGAATTGCCAGCAGGGTCAGGGCGGCGACCGTCATGCCATAAGCGATGATCATTAAGGCGAGCGTTAGCGTCATGTGGCTCAGGGTAAAGGGAAAATTGCGCGGGAATAAGTTCCTAGGGCTGTGGGTTACACCCTATGGAAACCTGAGTCGCCCCGACTCAAGTATTTGGGTATGATCGACTCATGTCCCGCGGATAAGCGGAGCCTGGAGTCGAATCAGACTCAAAATCAAGCGTAAAAAAGAAATTGGAGCAATAGAGATGGCCAGAGCAGTAGGAATCGACCTAGGAACCACCAACAGCTGTGTTTCCGTTCTAGAAGGCGGCGAGCCAGCAGTTATCGCTAACGCCGAGGGTGCACGCACGACTCCGTCGATCGTGGCTTTTGCTAAAAATGGCGAAGTACTTGTTGGCGAAGTTGCTAAGCGTCAATCAGTAACAAACGTTGATCGCACCATTCGTTCAGTTAAGCGTCATATGGGTACTAACTGGACTATCGATATTGATGGCAAGAAGTACACAGCACAAGAAATTTCTGCACGCGTACTACAGAAGTTAAAGCGCGATGCCGAGGCATACCTGGGCGAAACCGTAACTGATGCGGTTATTACCGTGCCGGCTTACTTCAACGACGCGCAACGTCAAGCAACTAAGGAAGCTGGCGAGATTGCTGGCCTTAATGTGCTTCGCATTATTAACGAGCCAACATCAGCAGCGCTTGCATACGGTCTCGATAAGGGCGAAAAAGAACAAACAATTCTAGTTTTCGACTTAGGTGGCGGAACTTTCGACGTATCACTTCTTGAAATCGGTGATGGTGTTGTTGAAGTTAAAGCAACTAATGGCGATAACAATCTTGGTGGCGATGACTGGGATGACGCACTTGTGCAACATCTAGTAAAAACATTTGCCGCTCAATCAGGAATTGATTTAGCAAAAGATAAAATGGCGATGCAGCGTGTTCGTGAAGCTGCTGAAAAAGCAAAGATCGAACTTTCTTCATCACAACAAGCATCAATTAACTTGCCATACATCACCGTTGATGCCGAAAAGAATCCATTGTTCTTAGATGAAACAATTACTCGCGCACAGTTCCAATCACTAACTGCAGATCTACTTGATCGTTGCAAGAAGCCATTCCAAGCTGTCCTAAAAGATGCTGGAATTCCAATTGCAGATATCGATCACGTAGTTCTGGTTGGCGGATCAACTCGTATGCCAGCAGTTGTTGATCTAGTTCGCGAACTTACTGGCGGAAAAGAGCCAAATAAGGGCGTAAACCCTGATGAAGTTGTTGCCGTAGGAGCCGCGCTTCAAGCCGGTGTTTTAAAGGGTGAAGTTAAGGATGTTCTGCTGCTCGATGTGACTCCACTATCTCTTGGTATTGAAACCAAGGGTGGCGTTATGACAAAGTTAATTGAGCGCAATACAACTATCCCAACTAAGCGCAGCGAAATCTTTACAACTGCTGATGACAATCAACCAGCTGTACAGATCCAGGTATTCCAGGGCGAGCGCGAGATGGCGGCTTATAACAAGAAGCTCGGCATGTTCGAACTAACTGGTCTGCCACCTGCACCACGCGGAGTGCCACAGATTGAAGTTGCTTTCGATATCGATGCTAACGGCATCGTGCACGTATCAGCGAAGGATCTTGGTACCGGCAAAGAGCAGAAGATGACTATCACCGGTGGTTCATCACTTTCTAAAGAAGAGATTGATCGCATGATGAAGGATGCTGAATCACACGCCGAAGAAGATCGTAAGCGCAAGGAAGAAGCAGAGATCCGCAACAACGGTGATTCACTTCTCTACCAAACCGAGAAGTTCTTAAAAGATAATGAAGATAAGTTCACTGAAGGTGAAGCTGCTGAAAAGAAAGCCGAAACCGAAACTGAACTTGCCGTTCTTAAGAGCGCGCTCGAAGGTAATGATCTTGAGGCAATCAAGTCCGCAACTGAAAAAGTTGCAACCGTTAGCCAAGCGCTAGGCGCAGCCCTTTATGCAGCAACAGCTGCAACACAGGGTGATTCAACACCGAATGAAGATGGCGTGGAAGATGCTGA
>RFRA01000193.1 GCA_009924725.1 Actinomycetota bacterium | reverse complement strand
TCAAATGAGCGAAGCGCTAGTTCTGGGTATCGAAACCTCTTGCGATGAAACTGCGATTGGCATTGTGCGAGGACGCACATTGCTAGCCAATGTAATTGCTTCAAGTGTTGAAGAACATGCGCGTTTTGGGGGAGTAGTTCCTGAGGTAGCATCACGTGCACACCTTGAAGCATTGCAACCAGCTTTAACCAAAGCAATTGCCGATGCCAAAATTTCTCTTAGCGACTTAGATGCGGTCGCAGTTACAGCAGGTCCCGGATTAGTTGGCGCGTTACTTGTTGGAACATCGGCTGCTGCCGGATTAGCGTTAGCAATTGATAAACCAATTTATGGCGTCAACCATTTAGCCGCGCACGTCAGTGTTGATTACTTAACACATGATCTACCAGCAGAACCGACTATTGCGTTGTTAGTAAGTGGTGGACATTCATCATTATTACAAGTTAATGACATCACGGGTGAAATATTTAAACTGGGCGAAACCATGGACGATGCAGCAGGTGAAGCTTTCGATAAAATTGCCCGCATCATGGAACTTGGTTTTCCGGGCGGCCCAGCAATTGATCGAATTGCCAAAACGGGCAGTCCAACGGCAATAGATTTTCCACGTGGTTTAACCACCACTAAAGATTGGGAAACCAGACCTTTTGAATTCTCGTTCTCTGGACTTAAAACTGCAGTCGCTCGATATCTCGAAGCAACTCCGAGCTATGCCAAAGGTGATGTGGCGGCATCTTTCCAAGAAGCCATCGTCGATGTGTTGCTACTTAAGGCAATTGCGGCAGCTAAGAAAACTGGCATAAATTCACTGGTCATTGCCGGCGGGGTAGCGGCTAACTCGCGCTTGCGCCAAGTGGCTTCCGAGCGCTGCGCTGCCCACGGCATAACCCTTCGAATCCCCAGCCCAGGTCTATGCACCGACAACGGGGCCATGGTTGCTGCCTTGGGCTCACTTATGGTTAGCGCTGGCAGATCGGCTAGCCCGATCGCTTTTGACGCTCAATCAAGCCTGCCGGTCACCCGCATTTCACTCTAACTCTGGCCTGCTTTCGATTTGATCGTGGGAATAGCCCAGCATAGGCTTGCGTTAGCACTCAAGACCCGAGTCTGCTAATTGCAGGCTCTAATGAAATCGATTTTTAAAGGAGCACTAATCATGGCCGTAACCATTAAGCCACTAGAAGACCGCATCGTAGTTAAGGCAAATGAAGCCGAGACAACTACCGCATCAGGTCTCGTAATTCCAGATACTGCAAAAGAGAAGCCTCAGGAAGGCACCGTCGTTGCAGTTGGCCCAGGTCGCTTCGATGATGGCGTTCGCGTTCCAATGGATGTCAAAGTTGGCGACGTAGTTTTGTACAGCAAGTACGGCGGAACTGAAGTTAAGTACAACGCTGAAGAATATTTAGTTCTATCTGCTCGCGATATTCTCGCTGTAATTGAGAAGAACTAATGGCCGGCAAGTCCTTACAGTTTGACGAACAAGCCCGTCGCGCCATGGAGCGCGGTGTAAACATTCTGGCTGACACCGTCAAGGTAACGCTTGGACCTAAGGGTCGTAACGTAGTTATCTCAAAGACTTTTGGCGCTCCAACCATCACAAACGATGGTGTAACAATTGCGAAAGAGATTGAACTCTCTGATCCAGTTGAAAATATGGGTGCTCAACTAGTTAAAGAAGTTGCGACCAAGACCAACGATGTCGCTGGTGACGGTACAACAACTGCAACTGTGCTTGCTCAAGCAATGGTTAAAGAGGGTCTTCGCAACCTTGCCGCGGGTGCGCAACCTATGGATATCAAAGTTGGTATCGAAGCTGCTGTTGCCGCAATTTCAGCTGCCCTTAAGGCCAATGCCACTGTCGTAAAAGACAAGGCACAAATTGCTGACGTTGCAACAATCTCTGCCCAAGATCGCAACATCGGTGACTTGATCGCCGAAGCGATGGATAAAGTCGGCAAAGATGGCGTAATCACAGTCGAAGAAGCATCTACAACTGGACTTGAACTTGAGTTCACCGAAGGCATGCAATTCGATAAAGGTTATATTTCGCCTTACTTCGTAACTGATCAGGATCGCATGGAAGCAATTCTGGAAGATGCCTACGT
>RFRA01000192.1 GCA_009924725.1 Actinomycetota bacterium | reverse complement strand
CTTAATTTTATGTTACTTAATTTGGGCCTTGGTCTTGGTGGCTTGATTTCATCGCTGATCGTTTCAAACAGTTCGCTGCGCTCTTATCAAATTCTTTATCTAGTTGATACTTGCACTTTCCTGGTTTTCTTTCTTGCCATTTATTCGCTACATGGCCCCGAAGTTGGCAAATTCGTCGCAAAAGAAAATGAACCACAAACTGGCTCTTATGCCGAGCTGCTAAAAATTCCTAGTTTGATGCGGTTATCGCTTGGTGGATTAATTTTAATGATCTTTGGTTATGGCGCCACGATGTCGGGAATTCCATTATTTGCTACCCAAGTTCTGGATTTATCGCCGAAATGGTTGGGCGTGATTTTTGCTGCAAACACCATCACTATTTTTGTTCTACAACCGCTAGTTTTGAAATTTCTCGCCCGCATTTCAAAGCAGCGAGCTTTGGTTTCAGTCTCAATGATTTGGGCACTTTCCTGGATCTTCGTTGGCGTTGCGCCGCTAGCTCCACTTTTTGTCGCTGGCATTTTGCTTTCAATCAGCCAGATAGTTTTTGCCTTCGGTGAAATGGTTTGGTCGCCAACTTCGCCAGCTCTGGCAAACGAACTCTCACCTGAACATTTGCGCGGTCGCACAAATGCGCTAATGGGCATGCAATGGGGTGTTTCTGGCGTCATCGGACCAGCCGTAGCCGGCACCATGATCGACGCTAATTTGGGCGTTCTCTGGGTAGTGCTGATGACATTGGGGGCTTTGATTCCGATTCAGTTATTTCGAGGCGTTAGGTCTGCAAGTTCGGCTACCCATAGTTAGCCCCAGATTAGCTAGCAATAGATATGAATCGTTTCCCAAATGAAGGCTTAAAATGGGGTAATTCGGACATATGGGGTTTCTATTTAGCCACAGGTTTAGTACCGTTCACACCTTGCTGGGCTACCTGCCCGGGCTGATCTACCGTGCGGTAATGCGTTTTCTGCAACTTAGTTGCAAAAACGTGATCGCATTAAGTTGAAGTTAGTAGAGAGGTTTCATCAAATTGGCTGATAACGCCGTGCTTGAAGTTGAAGATAGCGCTCAAGAATTTGTGCAACGTACGCCAAAACAAATCGCCTGGATGCGTTTTCGACGCAACAAGGTTGGCGTAGCTAGCGCCTGGGTTGCGATCTTCTTCATTATGGCTGCAGTGCTAGCGCCGATCATTGTTCGCCTACTTGGTTTGAGCAACACACTTACTTATCCGGAAACTCTAAATGAATATGCAATGCCGATCGGAAGATTTGGCGGAATTTCACTAGACCACCCACTCGGCGTAGAGCCAGGCACAGGTCGCGATGTTCTTTCGTTACTTCTTTATGGTTCACGAATCTCTTACACCGTTGCGGTGATTACCAGCGTGACAACTATTGGCCTGGGAATGTTGATCGGCGTTGCGACCGGTTATTTCCGTGGTCGCGTCGATGCAATCGTAGGCCGTTTCTCAGACTTCCTACTTTCCTTCCCCGGAACTTTTATGATCATTGCGCTGAGCCTGCCGCTTGTGCAACGCGTCGAAGCAATGGGTATCGCAAAAGACAATGCAGCGCGCATTGTTGTTCTAGTAGTTTTCTTCGTTTTCTTTGGTTGGCCAGGATTTGCTCGCTTGATTCGTTCGCAAGCAATGTCAATGCGCGAGCGAGATTTCGTAATGGCTGCGCAAGCAATGGGTGCATCTAGCTGGCGCATAATCACTAAAGAGCTACTACCTAATTTGTGGCCGACGGCGATTGTTTTCCTCTCGCTCTCGCTGCCTGGTTTCTTATCTGCCGAAGCAGTCTTCTCATTCTTAGGTGTTGGTGTGCAAGCACCTGCATCAACTTTTGGTCTAGTGCTCTCAGATGCCGTTGGCTACTGGCGTGATGACCCGGCTTACCTTTTGATCCCATCAACCATGTTGGTGATCATCGTGCTTTCGCTAAACCTATTAGGCGATGCGATCCGCGATGCACTGGATCCCAAGGGAAGTAGATAACTAAATAACTAGGTTTCCGTAGCAATACGGGGAAACAGTTCAACCAAGCGGTTGAGATCTCGCGAGATCAATTGCGAACTGTTACTAACTGATTCGCGGCCGCGAATC
>RFRA01000191.1 GCA_009924725.1 Actinomycetota bacterium | reverse complement strand
AAGGCGCTAGCAAAACTGCAGCTTTCAGCAAAGCGAATTTATTTTTATCTGGAAACTCTGCAGGACTTAGCGAGTCGTCGAGATTTAACAGTTTATCTAGGTGATCCATACGAGTTTGCTCAACAAAATTCGGTAGCGATTACCTATGCGCCAGTGCCGAGTTTTGCAAAGTTTAGAGAGCTAAGATGCACTCCTTTTGAGCCTTGCTCTCTTAGAGTGTCAAGTAAAAGAAGCATCATTGCTTTACCAATTCCACGTCCTTGGGCTTTTTCAAGTAGGTCTATGTGTAGGTGGCTTGGAAAATCTTTTACAACTTCTTCTGGTCTAAGTGGCGGGTTCTGAATATATTCAAATAGATTCTTTTCTCGTTCATTGAAGTTCTCAGGTGAGCGACCTTGGTATTTTTCTAAAATAGCTGGCCACCAATGTTTGCTTAAAGTATCTTCAAACGATCTGGTATCCAGGGCGGCAAGGGCATAACCAGCTACTCCATCTTTAATTAAAGTTAAAGATAAATCGGGTTGAAAGCTTAAGTATGGGCCCACGTAAATTTCACCAAGCATATCTTTTTCATTGTAGAGATGAAGGGCGCTGGCGCCACTATCTCCGGTTGCTAAACAGACATGATAGAGATGTGATCTGTCGTCCTCATGGAATTTACGAACTGCCTCGCCTGAGTCAAAATTGATGAGGTACATGGCTCAATATTAGTGAAAAACCCTTGTATCCGGGCTGAGATTCTGAAATCCTTGTCCAAATTAAGTGGGGGTTGGAATGCATTCAGAGTTTGTAGATATTCCATCCTTGATGCCCGTGCCGGATATTTTCTCGTGCAAAAGGGTTCTTGCGATTCAAGCGCATTATGACGATATAGATATTGCAGTCGGTGGGTTAGTCGCTCAACTTGTAAAAAATGGGGCTGAAGTTTTATATGTGACAGTCACTGATGACTTGGCTGGTGTAATTGATTTAACGCTTTCAAAAGAGGTCGCGGCTGCCCGTCTTGCGAGTGAAGCTGAGAAAGCGGCCAAAATCCTTGGCGTACTTGGCATTTATTATTTGAATTATCCAGACGCGGGTGACTGGACTGTTTACCAAGCACGACGTGACTTAATTACCGTTGTGCGCCAATTTCAGCCAGATGGGGTTATCTCGTTAGATCCATGGTTAAATAATGAAGCACATGCTGACCACTACAAGTCAGGTTTTGCAGCTGTCGAAGCCACAATTTTGGCCGATGTTTTAGGCGTCGAAGGAAATGAGTTGCAGATTCCGGCAGAGTTTGTCAGTCATGAAAAGCGAGAAATTCAAGCCGTTGCTCTCTTTAACTCAAATCAGGCGAATACTTTTGTAGAGATAGATCAGGTTTTAGAAGCTAAATTAGCCGCGGTCTCACAATACGTCAGTCAATTTACTGATGAATCCATGGCTGGCATGTTAGAGGCTCTGCCAATGCGATCTAAGTACTTTGCTGGACTTGGACATGCTGCAAATAAACTGAGCAAAGATGTTACCTATGCCGAACCCATTAAAGTCTTAAGTACAGGCACCCTCCATGCCGCTCGTTAATAATGTCACGGCTTCGCAAAAAGCCCGACTTCATTTACTCAACTTAATTGTCTCGCTACCCCAGGGTTCACGTTTAAAAGGTGAGCGAGAATTAGCCCAAGATTGCAAGGTTGCGAGAATGACCATTCGCCGCGCAATTGATCTTCTGATCGAAGAACAAAAACTCGAGAGAAGGCCAGGCTCGGGTACTTTCATTACTTACACGCCTATCACTCATGAATTCCGATTAAAGTCATTTAAAACAGACCTAGCTGGCTCGCTTTATCAACTTTTACGCGAAAGATATGGAATCAGAATTATCAATGCCAATACAAGTCTGGCTGCGTCTATTCCAAGTCCAGAAATAGCTGATCAATTGAAAATTCAGAAAAATAAAGCTTGCTTGGAGCTAACCATGATTGACCTAGATCAAAATGGTCGAATAATTATGTTGGCTGAATGTGTTTATGTAGGTGATCAATATAAATTTAACTTGTCTCCTAACCGAGACAATTTGGAAATAGATATCAGAGAAAAGGATGTGTCATGAGTAATTTAATCGGAGCAACTGCTGAAGAA
>RFRA01000020.1 GCA_009924725.1 Actinomycetota bacterium | reverse complement strand
CTAACTTCAGCAATATTCATGCGGTAACCACCCTTCGAGCATCAGCCATAGCTTCTAGACGCTCCCATTCTGCTGGATCAGTCACGTTTTCGCCTAACGAGTTTAATTTGCCAGTACCGTGATAATCGCTCGAACCAGTTATAACTAGATCTAAATCACTAGCAATACTCAACAAACTCAGACGTTCTTCATTGCTTTGGTCGCGATGATTTACCTCAATACCGTTCAAGCCGGCTGCTTTAAGATCAATAAAATCTGAACTTTGCAATATCTGCCCACGCATTGAAGCAAATGGGTGGGCAATTACCGCTACTCCCCCCGCGCTACGAATCAACTTAATAGCTTCGACTGGAGTAGGCGCTAAGTGAGCAACGTAATATTTAGATTCATTACTGAGTAATTCCTGGAAAGCTTCATCACGAGTCTTAATTACTTTCTTAGCAACGAGCGCGTCCGCCAGATGTGGTCGTCCCATTGTGGCGCCAGCTGGCATGACGGCCTCAACATCAGCAATTGAAATATCGATGCCATCGGCTTGCATTAACTCAATCATTTTGCGCATTCGTGGCAATCGTTCATCGCGGGTATTTTCTAGCGCTTCTAGCAGAGCCGAATTAGTGCCATCGAAAAGTAGACCCAGCATATGAACGCTCACGCCGGTATTAGTTAAGCATGAGATTTCAGCGCCGAGGACTAATTTAAGGTCACCACGTAAAGTTTTAGTGGCTTCTGTCCAGCCAGCAATTGCATCATGGTCGGTAATTGCCAAAGCAGTTAAACCTTGCGCCAAAGCTTTGTTTACAAGTTGCGCCGGCGTATCGGTGCCATCGCTGACGGTGGTGTGAGTGTGTAAGTCAATCACTTGATTCGCGACCTCTAATTACTACTAGAGCACATCCAAATAGAATAAGTAGAATCCCTGGGATAATTCCAACTGGTGGTTTCTGTCCCATCCACCAAACTGCGAGAAGCGCACTGACGGGAACTTCAAAAAAGACAATTAGCGAGACGATAGCTGGTGATACTCGCTTTAACGCAGAGTTAAACATGGTGTGACCTAAAATCTGAGCACCAGCAATTAGCCCAACTAGAATCCACCATTCGCGTGCAGAGTAATTGAAAATTTGATTTCCACTAAATAGCGCAATTGGGAGTGCCGTAATTGCGCAAATAAAATAGCAAACTGTTGTGTAAGTAGTGGTTTCAAGAGTTCGCTGTGCGCGCGAGCCAGCCATCATGTAACCAGCAGCGAGTGCAGCTGAAACCAGCGCAGCTAAATCTCCCATAAATGCGCGGAACGAAATTTGTAAATCAACGCCAGAAATAAGCAGAACGCCCAAAAAGGCAACTCCCATTCCTAACCAAACTTTGGACGGGATGTGCTGGCCAGTTAGCTTTACAAAAATAGCTGCAAATATTGGTTGAAGTGCAACGATTGCGGTTCCTGATGCAACACTGGTGTAGCGCATGGCAAGAAAGAAGCCACCAAAGTGCAAAGCAAGAATGAAACCAGCAAATGCTGCCCACTTGATTCCATTGCGATCACGATGATGCCTGATTGCAAATGGGGCAGTAAGAATTGAGCCACCAAGATTTCGCCAGAAAATCAACACCCAAATCGGCATTGCACTCATAGCAATTAGTGGTCCCGATGTACCAATGCCAATAATTCCTATTCCCATGCGAATCTGATCGCCACGGGCGGGCATTGTTGTGACGCTATCTCGGCTCATTGGCTAAAGGTAGCGCGCATGGCCCGCGATAAAGCAGTTACCCTTAGCCCATGAGCGGGAACACATTAAATCGAATCTTCCTCGCCCGATTAGCCGGAACTGCAGTATTTGACCCTAACGGAGATCCAGTCGGCAAGGTGCGAGATGCTGTGGCGACCCTTCGCACAAATAATGCACAGCCACGAATTCTAGGTTTAGTAGTTGAAGTGCCATTGCGACGACGAGTTTTTGTACCGATTACTCGGGTTACATCAATTGAAAGTGGCACCGTAATCATTACCGGTTTAGTAAACATGCGCCGCTTTGAAATTAGAACTGGCGAAGTATTAGTTTTGGGTGACATGCTCGATCGTTCAATTACTTTGGTTGAATCTGATGAGAATGTAATTGTTGAAGATATGGCGATGGAACAAAATCGCAATGGTGATTGGTTGATCAATAAAGTTCACATCATGCGCAAGTCACGTGGACTTCGTCGCAAAGGCCCAACATCAACTGTGGCGTGGGAAGAAGTAATTGGCTTTGCTAACGTCGAGCCAAATCAAGGTGTAGCTAATTTGCTCTATACGCTTAGTACGCTTCGCCCTGCTGATTTAGCAACCGTGCTGCAAGATTTAGCACCGAAACGTCGAGTTGAAGTAGCACGTGGTCTAGATGATGAGCGCCTTGCAGATGTACTCGAAGAGATGGATGAAGTACACCGTGTTTCCCTTCTTACCGAATTAGAAGGTGAGCGCGCTGCTGACGTGCTCGGCGAGATGGATCCTGATGATGCCGCTGACTTATTGCGCGAAATGGGCCAAGAACGCGCCGATGCGCTAATCGAACTAATGGAACCTGAAGATGCCGAAGATGTTCTGCGCTTAATGAACTACGAAGATTATTCAGCAGGTGGCATGATGACAACCGAGCCAATAGTGATGTCTGCCGATGCCACGGTTGCCGAAGCTTTGGCCGCAGTTCGTAAAAGTGAAATCTCACCAGCGCTGGCTTCGCAAATTTTCGTCTGTCGCCAACCGCTTGAGACTCCGACCGGACGTTTCATGGGCATCGTTCATTACCAACGATTACTACGCGAACCGCCAGCGACTCTGTTGGGCTCGATCGTAGATACCAACACGCAAGGGCTTAATCCAGATGCCAGCTTGAATGAGGTTTCGTCATACTTAGCCAGTTATAACTTGCTTTCATTGCCAGTTATCGATGCCAACGACCGTTTGCTCGGTGCCGTCACAGTCGATGACGTGCTCGATCACTTGTTGCCAGAAAACTGGCGTCATGATCATCGTGATCTTTCTCGAAGTTCGATCAAAGTAAATACTGAATTGGAGGGCTAACCATGGCACGTCACAATGGTTTAGACACCCCACGCACCAAGGGGCGCACCCTTCGCCCAAATTACGATCCTGAAACTTTCGGTCGGTTATCTGAAAGTTTTGCGCGTTTCCTGGGAACTGCACGTTTCTTGGTTTACATGACGGTATTCGTAGCAACTTGGGTTATCTGGAATACCGTTGCACCAACAAATCTGCGTTGGGATGATTACCCATTTATTTTCTTAACATTGATTCTCTCGCTGCAAGCTTCTTATGCTGCTCCACTAATTTTGTTAGCACAAAATCGCCAAGCAGATCGTGATCGAATTCAAAGTAATGAAGATCGCGCACAGAACGAGCGCAATATTGCTGATACTGAATACTTAACTCGCGAATTGGCAAGTTTGCGTAGCGCGCTAGGCGATGTTGCTACTCGTGACTTTATGCGTAGTGAGTTATCTGACCTGGTTGAGGAACTTGAAAAAAAGTTAAGTACTCAGCCCAAGCCGAACGCCGACTAAAGATTTCGGGCGCACGATAATTCGCGCAATAATTTCATCAAATACTTTTGCCGCAAAACTATCCGGGCTAGAAACAACTACTGGAATTCCAGTATCGCCACCTTCACGTAAGGCCGGACTAAATGGAATCTGACCCAAAATCGGCACATCTTTGCCAACTAATAGCGATAACCGTTTAGCAGTTTCAGCGCCACCGCCTTCACCAAAAAGTGAAATGGTTTCACTACAAGTTGGGCATGGGAAAGCCGACATGTTTTCGATTACACCGATTACTTGCTGCTTCATTTGATGAGCAATGCGACCAGCTCGCTCTGCTACTTCGGCCGCTGCAATTTGCGGTGTTGTAACAACCAAGATTTCTGAGGACGGGATCAATTGACCCAATGAGATCGCTAAATCGCCAGTTCCGGGCGGTAGATCCAACAGGAGTAGATCTAGATCGCCCCAGTAGGCATCAGATAAGAGTTGCTCCAGAACTTTGTGCAATAACGGGCCGCGATAAGCAACCGCATCGGAACGTTCAGGCTTAAACATCTCCATAGATACGGTCTTTACGCCGTATGACTCAAGCGGAATAAACATTTGATCAATCGCTGTTGGCCGTTGACCAATTAAGCCCATTAAGCGTGGAATTGAGTGGCCATAAACGTCAGCATCCAAAATTCCAACTTTCAAACCTTGATTGGCAGCTGCGATTGCTAAGTTGGCAGTTACTGAAGATTTACCAACTCCACCTTTACCTGATGAGACACCAATGACTCGAGTTAGTGAATCCGGTTGAGCAAATGGAATAAATTTTTCGCGGCCATTGCGCAATAATGATTTCACATTATCACGCTGTTTATCTGACATTACTCCGAAAGTTAGATCTACCTCAGCGATGCCTGAGATCGAGCTGACTGCATTAGTTACGTCAGTGCGCAAGCGATCTTTCATTGGGCAACCTGAAATTGTTAGCAATACGTGGAGCTCAAGGCGACCATCTTTAAAATCAATTCGATCGACCATGCCTAGCTCGGTAATGGAGCGATGCAGCTCTGGGTCCTGAACTTTTGCTAAAGCTTCGGTAACTTGATCTATTACGCTCATATTAGGTCCGGATCTATTTTGCTTTCAAAAGTTGGCTTACTCTTTTGCGGTTGATCTTCTTGTGCCATGGCATCATTAATCTGTTTCTTGATAAAAGTTTTAGGATTTAAATCACTTGGTTGTAGATCTTCAAAACCTGGTCCGAGGTTTTCGCGCAGTTCGGCAGTTGCCGAGTTTGAAATATTGCGCAACTTCTTAACTAACTTTGCCGCATCGCTGGCTAGTCGCGGCAAACGCTCGGGTCCGACCAAAATCATGCCCAGAACAGCCAAGCCAAGCATTTCACCAGCGCCGAGGTCAAAGAACATCTGGCTAGCCTATCGGTTGCATTATTTGCCAGCGATCAGAATCAATTTCGCAGTACCACTTTGCTTTCCACGAAGATAAGTAATGGCCACCTCATCGCCAACGTTGTGCGTGCGAATTTCAACGATTAATTCTTCAGGGGAACCAATCTTGATGCCATCAATAGCGGTGATCAAGTCACCCGGACGCAAACCTGCCTTTGCCGCAGGCCCACCGGCCATGATTGATGTGGCAGTTTTGGCGATTAAAGCGCCACCGCTGGTGAAATTCATATCTACTGCCACACCGATAACCGGATAAGTGGCTTTGCCATCTTTAATCAATTGGTCGGCGGTTTTGCGAGCTTGATTTATTGGAATTGCAAAACCAAGTCCGATTGACCCCGATTGCGAGCCCAGACTGCTGCCCAGTGATGCAATTGCCGAATTAACGCCGATCACGGCACCTGTGGCATCTACTAATGGTCCTCCTGAGTTCCCGGGATTAATTGCGGCATCAGTTTGCAATGCGCTAATAAATGAGGTTGCACTGTTGCTATCGCCAGCTGTGACTGGACGATTTTTTGCGCTAATGATTCCTTGCGTTACCGTGCCAGATAGGCCAAGAGGTGAGCCAAATGCAATTACTGCGTCACCAACTTCAACTTTACTGCTATCACCAAATTGCAGCGCTTTTAATCCAGTTGCTTTTATCTTCAGAACCGCTAAATCATAGGATTGATCGCGACCTAGAATTTTTGCCACATATTCGCGGCCATCATTTAAAATTACTTTAATAGTCATTGCATCTGCTACAACGTGATTATTTGTTAACAGATATCCATTCGGGTCAATTACGAATCCAGAACCAGAACCACCGCCATCTGTTGACATGGTCTCAATCGATACAACCGAAGGCAACACCCGTGCTGCAATACCCGCAACTGAATCTGGTGATCGCTCAATAGTTGAAGTGGATGAAACTAAATTAACGCCACTTGAAATCAAACCTTTAGTCGCATCTCCGCCAAGTATTCCACCTAGTAATCCGGCTACCAAGGCGAGTACGACGATTGATGCTGTTGGCAAAGTGCGTTTTTTGCTCGCGCTCTGCTCGAGATCGTCAAGGAAGGCTAATTGATTTGGTTTGCGGCGAAAGATGCGCGACGGTTTACGAACTGACATGAGGCTATCTTGCTATAACTTTGTGGCGATCAACAAACCATCTCCGACTGGCAATAGGGAACTCTGCCAATGGTCACGGTTGGTTTTGATTCTTTTCCCAGCCTCGCGAAGCGCAATTGTCTTTGGGTCTCGCTGTGCTGGGTCTGGCACTTTGCCGCCGCCGAAGAATGAGTCAATGACTAAGACTCCCCCGCTACGCAGAATTCGATGTGCTTCATCGATTGTGTAAGTTAAATCAATTGGGTCATGGCGCAAGATAACTAAGTCATACGCACGATCAGTTAACTTACTTAGAACATCCATGACTGGATTGGTGATCAAGCGAAAGCGAGCTGCTTCGATCTCATCTTCATAGAAAGCCATTTTGGCAATACGGGCATGCTCTATCTCGTCATCAATAGAAGTTAGTGTGCCGCTATCGATCATGCCACGTAATAAATAAAGGCTGCCAACACCAGATCCGGTACCTACCTCTACGACTGATTGCGCCGAAAGAAGGTGTGCTAATTGCTGCAGGAATACGCCAGTCCCCGCACTCATGTCATTGGCTCCGACTTCAACACCGCGTGCTCGAGCATGCTCTAGAACTACATCTTCAGGGTTAAAGTTTTCGGAATAGTTAAAAAGAACTGAATTCATAGCGAAGAAATCCAGGTTGTTAGCAAGCGGACTCCGAAACCAGTACCACCTTTAGGATTTTCGCCTGCGTCAACTTCGCTGCGACCAGTACCAGCAATATCAAAGTGCACCCATTTGCGATTACCAACAAATTTTTCTAGAAACAGCGCAGCAGTCACAGACCCAGCGCCGTAGCCACTTTTCCCGCCAATATTCTTTTGATCAGCAATCTCACTTTCCAGGCAATCAGTGTATTCGTCTACTAATGGCATACGCCAAACTCGATCACCTGATTTGTCTCCCAGTTCATAAAATGTTGCAGCCAACTTGTCATCGCGCGAATACATCGCTGCATATTGTTTGCCCAGACTTAAAGTTGCTGCTCCGGTTAGAGTTGCAATATCGATTAAATAATCTGGCTTTAACTTTAAGTCGGCATATGCCAGGCCGTCCGCCAAAACTAACCGACCTTCGGCATCAGTATCTAGTACTTCAGTTGTAGTTCCTCCGAAATGCGTAATGACATCACTTGGGCGTTGGGCAGTACCAGATACCGCATTTTCAGCACACATTAACAACGCAGTAACCCGAACCCGTGGGGCTAATTCTGGAAGTGCGCTCACAACACATAGAACTGCGGCAGCTCCAGCCATATCTGTTTTCATTGCCATCATGATGTCGTAAGGTCGCTTCAAAGAATATCCGCCGGTATCAAAGGTAATTCCTTTGCCAACTAATACGACATGTGGCCAATTGCTCGAACCTTTTGGCGCATATGTGATTTCAATAAATCTAGGTGGTGATTTGCGCGAAGAATTACCGACTGCACTTAAGCCACCAAATTGCGCCAACTCTTTCCCAGCTAAAATTTTAATCGAAATATTGCGTTCTTTCGCAACTAACTTTGCATTTGCTGCCACCCACGCTGGTGTCTTTATATTTGCTGGTGTGTGCACTAGATCGCGAGCGCGCCAAACTGCAGCGCTAACTGCCAGAGCCCGCTTTAGCGCCAAGGTTGAAATAGAAAGATAAATCGTTGGCTTTAGTGGCTTAGGTCCACTTTTTAAATTCCAGAGATAGGCACCCATAGTCGCCGAGATGGCATGCGCCGTCACATGTGAATCCGTTGTTGCGCAAAAAGTTGCGATGCTTTGTGACTTACCTTTTACTTTGCGACCAATTGTGGCGCCTGCGGCACGCAATGCAGCTATTGATTGATCGCCTAAACCGACAAGTAACAACCGGTCAGATTTAGCATCTGGTGCACTTATCGGAAGTTCGAAAGATTCGCCGGCTTTTCCTGAAGGTGTAAAAAATTTAAGCTCATCTATCAGGTCAATTCCAAATGTTTCAGCGATGCTCTTTAGTAAAAGTGTTGAACCAACTAACTTGAACTCTTTTTCAGCGCTAGCATCTGCATTTTCGACCTCGACAAAACCAAGGGCAATAATTTCACTTGAGAGAGCGGACTTGAGATCAGCGGGAATCGCTTTTAGCGCTGGAAAATGTGCGGGAAGAGACATAAGCGTGGCAGCCATTGGAACTCCTTTAAAGATCTTACGCGGGTGTGAGGGAGAAGTATCTCGCATTTAGGGGGTGAAACAGAAATCAAGAACGCCGATTAGAGGCCCAGCAAAGCGCTCAATCTGGACTTTCCGCTCGAAATCAGCGACTGAACTGCCCGTTCAGGCACCCCAATTAAGTTGGCAATTTCGGGGGCAGTTAGGCCGCGCAAGAGATGCATGGTCAAGATAATGCGTTCTTCTTCGGGTAGATCAGTGAGCACTTCGGCCAAGGTTTTGGCAGGTTTTGAGGCGCTCATAGGAGTACAGGCTACTAGCGATTGGTAAGAGATCTCCGAAAGCGTAAAAGTGAGATTCGCACGCCTAAATAGGTGGGCAGATAGATCAATAGAAACACCACTTTGGGGGCTTTGATCGTTTCTGACCAATGGAAGTTAGTTGCAATTTCTCGCTCATCGGAAAGATCTGTTAGCTCGAACTTACCAGTGCCTTTGATTATCTTGCCCACATGATCAACTTCGCACAATCGCGGTGGCAGCCAATTAGTAACCACCATTTTATCTAGTAAACCAAATTTAAAACCGGACTTAACTAGGGGTCCAGTAAGTGCGCTGATTGAAGTACCAACACCACTGCGAATATCTGAGGTAACCCAAACTCGAGTCTGCAACATCCAATCGCCTTGACTCTCCCAATCAGCAATTGCTGTCCAAACTTTATCGATGGGAGCGCTAATTTTTATTCGAATATTTATTTGATTCGCTGACAATTTATTTGATCCGATTATTTAGTGCCGCTAGTTAGAGTTGCGATTACTTGTTCAACGCTATTGCACCAAGTAACTAACTCACGTTGACCTGGTTTTACAAAACCCTCAGCTTCGAGATGATCAAGCAGAGTTACTAATGGTGCGAAAGCGCCGTGCGGATCAAGAATCAAAACCGGCTTATCATGAAACTTTAGAAAGCGACCGACCCAGATTTCAAAAAATTCTTCCAGGGTGCCAGGGCCACCGGGTAAGGTAATAAATGCATCTGCTAAATCTTCGATTTTTGCTTTACGTTCGCGCATTGATTCGACCACATGTAGTTCATCGCTGTCGTGGTCGGCAAATTCAATATCAACTAATGACTGTGGAATTACCCCGATTGTATGTCCACCAACTTCGCGGACTGCTCGACCGATTGCGCCCATCGTGGAAATATGGCCACCGCCTGAAACTAAACCCCAGCCTTGCTTGCCGATCGCATTTCCAAGTTCGGTTGCAACCACTTGATACTTCGCATCAATGGTGGGTGATGATGAACAAAAGACGGCAATACGCATGTCGGTAAGGATAGGGGCTAGGCTTGTCTTATGTCGCAACGAGCAGCTGGATATGGAATCGCCACCTTAATCAACGGAGGTGAAAAAGATGGAACCGTTCTTGATACTTGGTTCCCAGCACCTGTTTTAGGTAATTTGCCTGCGACTGCGCCCACCGAGTTAGCCGCCCTTGCAACAACAGATAATGCACGCGGTGTTCGCAGTGAAGTAGTTAGCATTGAAATTGACTTAGCAACACCCCCGGCATCAGTCAGCGATGCCTACTTACGTTTACATTTACTTTCTCATCGTTTAGTTAAGCCACATGGACAATCACTTGATGGTGTTTTCGGAATTCTAAACAATGTTGTTTGGACTTCAGTTGGACCTTGTCCAGTTGATAATTTCGAAATCACTCGCGCCAACATTCGTGCAGCAACTGGACAACATGTGGCTGTTTATGGTGTAGATAAGTTTCCACGCATGGTTGATTATGTAGTTCCAAGTGGAGTGCGAATCGCAGATGCCGATCGAGTAAGACTCGGCGCCCACTTAGCTAGCGGCACAACAGTCATGCATGAAGGCTTTGTAAATTTCAACGCCGGAACTCTTGGAACTTCTATGGTTGAAGGGCGAATCTCTGCAGGAGTAGTAGTTGGCAATGGCAGCGATATCGGTGGGAGCGCCTCAATAATGGGAACCCTGAGCGGTGGCGGAAAAGAAGTTATTTCAATTGGTGAGAACTGCTTACTAGGTGCAAACTCTGGATGTGGTATTTCACTCGGCAATAACTGCGTAATTGAATCTGGAACTTACGTAACCGCTGCTGCCAAAGTTTTGTTGCCTGATGGTGAAGTAGTTAAAGCAGCCACTCTCTCTGGTGCTAGTAATTTGCTTTTCCGACGCAACTCACAAAGCGGTGCGCTTGAAGCAGTTATGCGTACTGGCACCTGGGGCGGACTTAACTCAGTTTTGCACGCTAACTAGCTCTTCAGCCGTTAGCACAAACCAAGTTGATGGCAGTTTAGATCGACTGCGAAATGTCTCACCGCTTAATTTAACTTTCTTGCCAACGCTTGATTTACCCTCAATAAACTTGACCGTGCCGGTTTCATTTAGCGACAAAATTTTGACTGAAACCACATCTGAAAGCCCAAAAGCACTTGCCAGCACTGATTGCGTGACATCTCGTTTCCACTTGAAGAAATTAGGGTTTAGCTTGGGATCAAGTGACCAAGGGTCAGGAACTGAGAAGGTATAGCCAACATCGGTTCCCCAAGCGTTTTTAGAAGTTTCAGTTACGCCACCTGTTGACGAGCCAAAATAGGTGCGAATCGGTAATGAATTGCGAGTAACCGTTAATCCGGTAGTTTCCGAAGGTGAAGTCCTTGTTACTGCGGCTTTCCAAAGCAGTCCCCATTTAGGTTCGGTCTCCTTGGTGTAACCAGCAAAATTCTGATCGCTAATTGAAGAATAGAGTTCACAATCGCAACTCTTAAGAACTTTTCCAACTTTGCTCATCGCATAACTTCTGGATGCAATCGCTTGTGCCTCTAGAGCTGCGGCTGGCCAAGAGGATGGAACTTCGCTGATTCCCCAAAGATATTCATCATGCAATCTAACTTGGTTCACAATCGCCAATCGGTTGCCAAGTTTGGCATCAGTGATAACTTTAACTTGAATTTGTCCGTACCGATATTTAGTTGTTTTCTTGGTGTGTGTCAAAGCTAA
>RFRA01000190.1 GCA_009924725.1 Actinomycetota bacterium | reverse complement strand
CCATCTTCAACTTTGAGATCACTGACCACATCACCACGCATGATGCGAGCTTCAGACTTAGTTGACACATCCCACTTGCCTTGGTGTGGCACTTTGCCAGCTCGCAATAACGCTTCCTGGGGATCTAGTTCACCAATTAAAAGCGCACCGTTAGTTCCCATCATTCGAATCCTTGGGCCGGGCGCACCAACTATCGAACTGGTCGACAGATATGAATCAACACCACTTCCATGTTTTAGGATCAAAACCACATCATCATCAGATGCCCCACGAATACTGCGCACGCTTGCTGAAACTAATTCGGCTGGGCCAAACCAATCAAGCGCCGTAGAAACCAAATGTGATTGCAGATCAAGGAGTAATCCCCCACCTTCTTCGGCACTGCTTTGCTCGCGCCAAGATTGTGCAGCCAGATCAGGGCGATAGCGTTCAAAGCGTGAATCAATGCGAAAAACTTTCCCGATTTCATTATCTTGTATCACTCGTTTAATTGTCAGTGAATCCGAATCAAACAATCGATTGTAAAACGCTGTTACTGGGACTCCAGTCTCATCAGATACCTTCAGAATTTCTAAGGTTTCGGTTAAATTACGGCCCATTGGCTTGTCGACCACAGTAGGTATGCCGGCACGAAGTGCAGCAATCGCTTGCTGAACATGGACTGAATTGACCGAAGCGATAACCACTAGATCTAGATTGTGCGCCAGAAGGTCTGACATTTCCGAAACTACGATCGCATCTGGAAAATCGGAATGCACCTGATTAATACGTTCTGGATTTGTGGTTAGAACAGCCACTAACTCAAGGCCGCAACCTTTGAAAAGAGGAGCGTGAAAAGTGCGGCCAGCTAAGCCGTAACCGGCCAAACCGACTCGTAGCGCCATGAAAAACTCCGAGCTAATAACTAGTCAGCTGATTTAGATAACTTAGATGGCCACCATACCTTAGGGCCGATTTCATGCACCAGAGCTGGCACGAGAATTGAACGCACAATAATCGTGTCAAGCAATACGCCGAAGGCAACTGCAAAACCAAGTTCAGCCAGGAATACCAGTGGCAAAATTCCTAAAACGCCAAATGTAGCTGCCAGCACAATGCCCGCAGAAGTAATGACCGAACCAGTAACAGTTAAACCCTTGATAACGCCTTTGCGGGTACCTAATTTGCCAGATTCTTCACGTACTCGAGTCATCAAGAAGATGTTGTAATCAATGCCTAGCGCAACTAAGAAAATAAATGCGAAGAGTGGGAATGATGCATCTCCGCCCGCAAAGCCAAAGACATGATTAAACACAAGTGCGCAAACGCCCAGGGTTGCAAAGTAAGACAGAACAACGGTGCCTAGTAATAACACTGCGCTCACGATGCTTCTTAGCAACAAGCCCAGAATAATGGTGATCAACAGCAGAACTACTGGAATCACAGTTCGATTGTCATGTCGAGCAGCAACATCGGTATCAAAGAAGACTGCTGTTGTGCCGCCAACCAAAATAGACTCATCAATACTCTTAACCGCTTCACGAATAGCCGGAATCCGATCGCGAGATTCACGCGAATCTGGTGCAGTAGATAACGTGACATTTAGAATTGAGAGTCCGTCTTTTATGATGATTCCCGCAGCATTACTTTCAGGCGCCACCGCGGTTACGCCATCTACTCCTTTTAGTTTCGCGGTAACCGCAGGGATAAATTCATTTTTTAAAATTACTTTAGTTGGGTCACCTTCGCCACCAGGGAAATGGTTCAAAAGTAATTTCTGGCCAACAACTGACTCTGGATTTCCTGTGAAACTTTCCGAAGTTGAAAGCCCATCGGTCTTTAGCGTGGTTGAGAAAGCAGCTAGTACAACTAGTAATAGCCCGGTAGCCAGCCATGCTCTGCGTGGTCTACGTTCAACTACTTTTCCAATCTTTGCCCAAGTACCAGTTAACTGATTGTCAACATCATCAAAACGTGGAATTCGTGGCCAGAAAACCCAGCGTCCAAACAGGACCAGAAAAGCTGGCAACAAAGTAACCATTGTGATTACCGCAACGACAACACCAATCGCTCCGATTGGGCCTAAACCGCGGTTACCGGATAAATCACTAAGCAATAAAACTAAGAGACCTAATGAAACGGTTGCGCCT